>JBGTLS010000569.1:0-26427 GCA_041744015.1 Cryomorpha sp.
CCTCGTGCCTCGGAATGACAAAGCGCGCAACGACAAGGCTCGGAGTTTTGTCAAGCAGAGCGGAGCTTTTGCGCAGCAACCCACAAATCACATAAATCGATGAACAGATATTCCCTCCATCGTGTATCTTTGGCCCCCGATGGCATTTTTGTATCCCGGATTTCTTTTCGCCCTGGCGGCTCTCGCGATTCCCGTAATCATTCACCTTTTCAATTTTCGACGGTTTAAGAAAATCCCTTTTACCAATGTGCGATTCCTGCGGGAAATCAAACAACAAACCCAATCACAAAACAAGCTGCGCCACCTGCTGGTGTTGCTCATGCGCCTTCTGGCCATCACTTTCCTGGTTTTCGCATTTGCGCAGCCCTTCATTCCAAGCGGAGATGCCGAGGTGACTTCTGCGCGAAAATCGGTTTCGATTTTTGTGGACAATTCCTTCAGCATGGAAGGCGAAAGCGAAGCGGGTATGATGCTCGACGTTGCTAAAAACCGGGCGATTGATGTGGCGATGGCCTATGAGCCTTCCGACAGATTTCAGGTGCTTTCTCAGGATTTCGAAGGTAAACACCAGCGTTTCGTCGGTCGACAGGAATTCATCGAATGGGTGCAGGAACTCGAGGTCAGTCCGCAATCGCGAAGCCTCGACGAAATCACCACGCGTCAATATGACCAGCTGAAATCTGGTGAGGCCGACCTCACTAAAATGGCCTACATCATCTCCGATTTTCAAAAAAGCCGGTACGATCTGGAAAGTTTTGTGGGCGATACTGCTGTTAACCTGTCACTGATTCATCTGGAGCGTAATTCACCAAACAATCTGTATATCGATTCAGTCTGGTTTTCAAGTCCGGTTCGCAAACTCGGTGAGTCCGAGCAACTGAGCGTACGCGTGGTAAACCGCGGCGAAAATCGCGTAGAAAATGTCCCGATCAAAATTCTCATCAATGGAAAACAAAAAGCCATTGGTTCATTTGCCGCGGAAGCGGGCGCATCGGTAGAGACGCCTCTTTCTTTTGTAAATGATGAAGCCGGATTGCAACGCGCTCAGGTACAAATCGAGGATTACCCGGTGACATACGACGATGTATACTACTTTTCTTATCCGGTTTATGATCAGATAAACATTTTGTCCATCCGGTCGTCCAGTGCCACGACCGGCGATTTTCTGCGCTCGGTTTATGCAGGAGATTCGACCTACAGCTATGAATCAGTGCCTCAAAACAGGATTGATTACAGCACCCTGAATCAAAAAGACCTTGTGGTCCTTTTTGAAGTCCAGGATATTCCAAGCGGACTCGCCGGCGAGCTGAGCAGTTTTGTAAACAATGGCGGCTCGGTGTGGCTCATTCCTGCTGCGGAATCAAACTTCAACAGCTACAATTCCTTTTTGGAATCGCTGAATGCAGGCGGTCTGCTCAGTGAGGTGGAAGGCGATTTTAAGGTCCGAACATTGAATGCCGAACATCCGCTCTACAGGGGTGTATTCGAAAAACTTCCCGACAATCCGGATTTGCCTACCACTTCCAAATACTATCGATATGCAAAACCCCTGCGCTCGGAAGCCGATGTATTGATGGGTTTTCCAAATGGGGATGCTTTTCTCACAGGATACCGACCCGGACAAGGGCAGTTTTATGCACTTTCGGTACCGCTCAGTTCTGACAAGAGCAATTTCGTTCGGCACGCGCTCTTCGTAACCACTGCCCTACGCATGGCTGAACTCAGCCAAACCACAGGCCTGAATGCCATTGGGCTCAGTTCTGAGGCATTATTTACCATACCTCCGGTATCTACGGGTAGTGAGGCCGTATTTAGGTTAGTCAGCGAAGATGGATCGGTGGACGTGATACCGCGCCACCAAATTCGCGACGGCAGACTGGACATCACTCCGGGACCCGAAGTACGCACGGCTGGCAACTATCTGCTCCTCCTGAGCAACGACACCCTTGCCGCTGTCGGGCTCAACTACACCCGGGAAGAAAGTGATCTGGCCTCCTTCTCTTCAGATGAAATTGAAGACGTTACGGGCCGAAATCCACAAGGGGGATTCCGTACTTTTGATGGAAATTCAGCACAGCTCGTGCGCGAAATATCACAACAAAGCAAAGGCAAAGAACTTTGGAGAATCTGCCTGATTCTGGTGCTGGTTTTCCTTTTGCTGGAAAGCCTCCTGCTGCGTTTCTGGAAAAAACAGGGAAGATGAAAATACGGATTGATCAGGCCACCATCGTCGACAAACGCCACCCTGACAACGGGAAGGTAAAAGACCTCATGATTTCCAATGGTGTCATCACCGAAATAGCCGATAAAATCGATACAAAAGCGGATAAGGTGATATCCGGTGATGGCTTGAGTGTTTCGATCGGATGGATGGACATGCGGGCCAACTTTCGCGACCCGGGTGATGAACACAAAGAAGACCTGGCCAGCGGAATTCGCGCTGCGGCCCACGGGGGGTTTACTGCAGTGGCTCTCTCTCCTGCCACACAACCGGCGGTAGACAACAAAGGTGCGGTGGAATATCTGCTCAACAGAAGCCGGGAAGAAGCGGTGGAAATCATTTCCATCGGTGCGCTTTCAAAAGGTCTGAAAGGAGAAAGTCTGGCTGAAATGTACGATATGTTTCAGGCTGGGGCCAAAGCGTTTGGCGATGAAAAACGAAGTATTACGGAGTCCGGTTTGCTTCACCGGGCTTTGCTTTACGCAAAAAACTTTGGAGCGACCATTTTACACTTTCCATTCGACGCTTCACTGATACCCCATGGCCAGATGAACGAGGGCGAGAACTCAACCAGGTTGGGTCTTCGCGGCATTCCGGCCATCGCAGAAGAAATGGTGGTAAACCGCGACCTTACCCTGCTCGAATACACGGAAGGCAAGCTTCATCTCGGTCCGCTTACTTCCGTAAAATCAATTGATCTGGTGCATCAGGCCCGCAAAAGCGGACTGGATGTGACCTGCGAAACCACAGCGGCTCATCTGGCTTACAACGATGATGAACTCCAGGGATTTGACAGCAATTTCAAACTCCTTCCTCCCCTTCGCGATGAAAGCGGGCGCAAGGCATTAATCAAAGCTTTAAAAGCGGGTAAAATTCAGGTCATCACAAGCGACCATTGCCCGGAAGACGAGGAGCATAAAAAACGTGAGTTTGACGATGCCAGTTTTGGCATGGCGTCCATCGAGTCATTTTTCCCATTGTTGTATCATCATTGCGCCAAAGCGCTGCCCATTGCGGATCTGATAGCCACCTTCAGCATTCATCCAAGGGAGATTCTGGGTATTGAGCTTCCGGAAATAACGAAAGGATCGCGCGCCAATCTCACCCTTTTCAGCACTACAGAGAAAACGCATCTCATGCACTCCCTGCTGAAAACAAAAGGCACCAACATCGCAGAGCTGGGTCAAAAGCTGAATGGTAAAGTGGTCGGTATCTATAACCAGGGCATGTGGTTGGCAGCCAACGGATAAATTCTAATTGTGATTTTTATCCCGGGTATGGGTCTGATTTACCTGCCCATCATCCCGCCCAGCGACATCACGTTGTAATCGCTCGTCTTCAGTGATGATACGGAGTTCAATTTCAGATCAGTTACCACCATGGTTACAGTGTCGTTTGACTTCTTATCTCGCGAATTCATTTCCAGGAGAAGACCCTGGGGATATCCGGATAACACACCTGCGTTGTTTTTCTGTTTTGCCGCGACATTCTGCCCCATCAATCCAAAAAATGTGAAGGTGTTTACGTCGGCGTCTTCAGCTGCCCAGGCAGTCCCTTCTGCATCATCCGTATCAAAAGCGTATTCATCGCATTTATAGCCGAGAATGGTTTTGGTATTTCCGGTTTTCCGGAAGGTGGCGTTCTCATTGGTTGTTTCATCCGTCACCTGATCGTCGATGAGATTTTGCATGGCATTTGCGTCGAAACCCATGGCCATTCCGCTTCGCGTACCTTTACTGTCTTCCTGCAACGTTACCATGGTGCTGTTTGGAATATCGTAGAGCATCATTGTTTTGTCTTTCTGCTCTTTTCCGTCCAATGCGAGAACCTCCATGCACATCACTTTGCCATCATCACCAGATCGAACCACCATAACTGATTGACTGGATTTTTTTCCACCTTTTTGGGTAGCGGTCATTTCCATTTTCATCATGTGATCGAATGCATATGAATCGGCATACTTCACATCGCCTCCCAACATTCCCGCCATTTGCGAAATTTTATCGCTCATAGACTGTTTTTCGGCAGCACTAGGTTCGGTTTGTGCGTTAAGCGTAAGTGAAATAAAAAATAAAAATAAAACAGATAAAATTCGAAATTGAAACATTGGGTTGTCTATTTGATTAGTCAACAAATTTATCAGGATTTTCGGGATAAAAAAATTACGACCGTTCGGGCATCTTCGTGTTTTTCTGGAATAGAAAATCAATTTTTAAAAAAAACAATTAAAATTCTGACTCTACAACCAATCCATCACTGGCCAGAAATATATTTGGCGGAAGTTCGCGAGCTACCTCTTCATGCGGCCCGAGCAAATGAGAAATATGGGTGAAATATGCGCGTTTGGGTTTCAAGGTGTGCACAATGGCGATAGCTTCTTCGAGGTTGTAGTGCGAAATGTGTTTTTTCTTTCGAAGCGCGTTGATTACGAGGATATCGAGGCCTTGCAACTTGTTCATTTCTATAGATTCCATAAAGTTGGCATCCGTGATATAACCCACGTTTTTAATTCGAAATCCGAGCACGGGCAGTTTATAATGCAAGACCTGAACAGGAATTACAGAAGTGCCATTTATAGTAAAATTTCTTTTCGGATCAATTGTATGCAAATTCACCTGAGGTACACCGGGGTATTTGGATTCTGAAAAAATATAGTGAAATTCCCTTTTCAGAGCCTCCTGAACAGCCTCGGTAGCCCAGATATCAAGTGCACGACCGGACCTGAAATTAAATGGACGAATATCATCAAGACCTGCCACATGGTCTTTGTGCTCGTGGGTGAAGAGCACTGCATCCACGCGATCAGGGTTGGCGCGCAACATCTGTTGCCGGAAATCCGGACCCGTATCGATCACGATGGTTTGTCCATCAACTTCGATCATGGCCGATGTGCGAAGCCGGTTATCACGGGGATCTGTGGACTGGCAAACTGCACAATTGCACCCAATCACTGGCACCCCCTGAGAGGTGCCTGTTCCCAAAAAAGTGAGTTTAACCATCACTGCCAAAATTAAATTCTTTCATAAGATATAGCTCCCAAAAAAGGTTTAATTCCTATGTTCTTTTGCCGAAAGGCCGTAGTTTTGTCAGGAACCCAAAAGAAATCAAAATCTTGGAACGCGTAATTCTTGCCGCCAAACAAAAAGCTCTTCGAATAAATCTGGACCCCAATATTTACGGAACATTTGCCGAGATCGGCGCAGGTCAGGAGGTGGTGCGGCATTTCTTTCGCTCGGGAGGCGCTTCCGGCACCATCGCCAAGGCCATGTCGGCATATGACAAAGATTTTAGCGACGCCATTTACGGAAAAGAAGAAAAGAACAGATACGTCTGTGAGCCCCGCCTTCGCAAAATGATCAACCACGAGTATGGCCTCATGGAAGAACGCCTCGACAGAAATCAACATCCTTCCAAAAAGTTTTTTGCTTACGCCAATACGGTGGCCACTATCGATTTTCACAAGAAATATCAGGGGCACGGCTGGATGGGCATCAAATTTCAAAGCAGCTCCGAAAAAGATCCCAACGAGGTGATTCTCCACGTGCAATTGCACGAAAATGACGCTGCCATGCAGCAGGAGACCATCGGATTGCTCGGGGTAAATATGCTTTACGGTTGTTTTTTTTATTACCAGAATCCCACAGAATATCTCAAATCACTTTACGACAATCTCACCCGCGACCAAATTGAAATCGATATGATTTCCATGACCGGACCGGATTTCGAAACCGTCGACAACCGCTTGCTCAGTCTTCAGTTGGTAAAAAACGGGATGACCGATGCGGTAATCTTCAGTCCCGACGGCAAAAACCTTCAACCAGCTGATCTGCTGTACAAGAAAAATATTCTCGCGATTCGCGGAAGTTTCAGGCCTGTGACCAAGGTCAATATCGATATGATTATCAACGGTTACAATACTTTCGTGAAAGAAAACCGCGTGGAATCCGAAGATTTGCAGGTGCTTTTTGAAATTACACTGAACAATCTCCGGGCGGATGGCGATATTGACGAACAGGATTTTATCGACCGCGCAGATATTCTCTGTTCTCTGGGACAGACTGTGCTCATTTCAAATTACCAGGAATATTACAAACTGATCCAGTATTTCAGCACATTTACAAAAAAGCGGATGGGGCTGATCATGGGTATCAACAACATGATCGAGCTTTTCAATGAAAAGTATTACCGCGACCTGAATGGGGGAATTCTCGAAGCATTTGGAATCCTCTTTACCCGCGATTTGAAGGTGTACCTCTACCCTTCCAAACTCGATGACAACGAAGAAATTCTCACCAGTAAAAATATGCCGGTACACCCCAGACTTCGACCGCTGTACGACTACCTCATTAACAATGGCCGAATCGTGGACCTCGAAGGTTTTGACCCGGAAGTGCTGAGCATCCAGAGCCGGGACGTGCTCAACCGCATCCGCACAGGCAAACCGGGCTGGGAAAAAATGGTTCCCAATTATGTCGATGTGATGATCAAAAATAACCGGTTGTTCGGCTACGACCCGGAGATGTTTGAAGAAGAACCAGCTACTTCTTCTGATAAGAACTTATCCTGATATTTTTTATAAATCCTTAGCATTAAAAGTATCTCCCTGGCTCAAATCTCCGGACTCAAATCCTTTTTTGAACCATCTCACCCGCTGTGCAGATGTGCCGTGGGTAAAGGCATCTGGCACGACTCGTCCTGTTGATTGCTTCTGTAGCCTGTCATCGCCAATGGCGCTGGCCGTTTGTAAGGCCTCCTCAATATCTCCTTCTTCGAGGGTTTGGTGCATTCTGTGGGTGTGATGTGCCCAGACACCTGCGAGAAAGTCGGCCTGTAATTCCAGTCGCACAGAATATTCATTGTATTCCTTCTCGCTAATTTTGCCGCGCAGGCTCTGCACCTTATCGGTAGTTCCCATGAGTTTCTGAATATGATGACCCACTTCATGGGCGATGACATATGCCTGCGCAAAATCTCCCGGAGCACCTAAACGTTTTTCCATATCCGCAAAAAAGGAGAGATCGATATATACCTTTTCATCGGCAGGGCAGTAAAAAGGTCCTGAGGCGCTTGAAGCCCCACCACATGCCGAGGAAACGGAACCAGAGTACAGCACCAGTGTTGGTTCACGATAACCTTCCAGCAATTCATTCCATACATTTTCGGTATCGGCGAGTACCACGGCGCTAAATTCAGCGAGTTCCTGCTCTTCCGCTGTTGCCTCGTATGGTTGTGATGTGAAATTGGAAGAAGGACCACCACCGTCCAGCCCGATGAGACTGAGTGGATTAATTCCCGCGAAATACATGACCAACGCAAGGATGCCCAATACAATGAGGCCCTTTTTCGAAAAGAGCATTCTCACCAGGTAGAACAACATGACGGGATTCATGCCTCCCCCGCCTCCGCCACCGCGCATGCCGCGACGATCATCAATGTTGCTGCTTTGTCTTCTTCCGCGCCATTTCATAGATTTAGGTTTTTATCTGTTCGTGATGATACTGTCTGAGTTGGTTCTATACTTTACTGCAAGGTAGGCAGGGAAATGCAAAATTTGGCTAACTGCTGAGAACTTTGATTGCTGACAAAATGTTAATTCCCCTGTAAGTGGTAAACTTTTAACGGAAAGCTGGTATTCACCAAGCTTCTGACGAATTAGATTTACCTGCGAAAACTATCTTTTTTTAAAGCTATGACTCAACTTGATTTACCAAAAAATCTCATATACGTTTGTGACTCAGAGCCTGGCTTTACGCGGAAGCGGAGAGGTCGGGGCTTCATTTATACCGATTGGAAAGGAAAAAGACTAACCGATCAGGAAGTGATCAAAAGAATCCAGGCTCTGGTAATCCCACCAGCCTGGAAATCAGTTTGGATATGCCCCAGACCGGAAGGATATCTTCAAGCAACCGGACGCGATGAAAAAAAGCGAAAACAGTATCGCTACCACCCGGAATGGAACCTCCATGCGAGCGAAAACAAATACAGTCAGCTGATGCAATTTGCCGATCAGTTGCCCACCTTGCGAAAGCGATATGAAAAGGATTTGAAACGCCCGGAATGGGACAAACAAAAAGTACTCGGCCTCGCTACAGCCCTCATCGACGAACTATTCCTTCGGGTCGGGAATTCATACTATGCCAAAACGAACAAAACGTATGGCCTCACCACCCTCCGGCGAAAACACATGGTGGATGAAGGGCATTCGCTCCAGCTCAATTATGTGGGCAAAAAGGGCATCGAGCGGAAGGTAAAACTCACCAACCGTCGTCTGACACGTCTTTTGCGCGAATGCAGCGAACTTCCGGGTCATGAATTGTTTCGCTACAGCGCAAATGGTTCCTATCACAGCATTTCCTCCAGTGATATCAATCTCTATCTAAACGAACATCTCCCGGAAGGTCTGCACATCACAGCCAAAAACTTTCGGACCTGGGGTGGTACGGTGCTCTGTGTATTCTTCGCTGACGAAGCAAGGAAAATCCAGGCCGAAAATCCGCGAAAAAAATTTGACACCATCCTTATCGGGCTTGTGGCCAAAGAAATGGGAAACACGGTGACCGTATGCCGGAAATACTACATCCATCCCAAAGTTTTGGCTTACTGCGCGGAAAACACCTATTTGATTCCCTCGAACAAATCAGCAAAGAAATATGCCGAATTTGAACCGGAGGAGCAGATGGTGTTGGAAATATTGAACAATTAATATTCTCAATTTATACTATCGATAAGTTTGGTTTAGCCCATTCTTTTAATAGGTTAACTCCTCAATGGATTTATCTAACCCGGTCCTGAGCTGGAGTTTATACTGAGAGGGTGAGCAACCTTCCCGATTTTTAAAAATACGGTTGAAGCTCGTTTTGGAATTGAATCCCGAATCCAGACCGAGGGCGAGCAAGGTGTAATGGCTGTAATTCGGATCAGCCATTTTTTCCTTGACCGATTCCACACGGTATTGGTTAATCAGATCGTAAAAACTCGTTTGAAGATGTTGATTGAGGAGCTCTGAGAGCTTTTTGTCAGAAATATCCAGCATTCCCGCCAGATCGCTCAGGGTAAGTGCCTCATTCAAATAAGGTGTTTCAGTTTCGAGGATATGGTAAAGATCCTTTTTGTGCTTTTCCAGTATATACGGATCCATTCCTGCGAGATGGTAAGGTCGTACCGTTTTTTCGCTGTGTACAGCAACTCCAGGCCCGGCAGCCTGTTCAGTTCCTTTGGTGGCAATCAACAAAAATGCGGGTACCAGAATACGGGATTGAAATATGCCGTGGTAACCGAGGTAACCGAACAGAAATATCATGGCAAACGCTACAAAAAGGCCAACATTCCATATGATTTCGGTGGGTGGAACGATGAGTTCATATACGGACAGGCCAATATCCAGAACGAGCAATCCCAATAAGCCGTATACCAAAACCTCACACCAACGAAGATCCCGGTACATCAGATTTGAATAATGATCCTTGTAAATTTCTTTTAACTGTAAAATCAACCGACGTGATCGAATCACATAAAAAATGAAAAAGAGGTTTTCGATCACATTGAGAATTTCTGACCGGTCGGCAATTCCCTGGGCGTATTGGGTGAAAAACGACCTGTCGAAGAGGTTTAAGGCCAGTGGCATAGAAACAATAAACCAATAAACAAAATAAGGTATCAATTGTCTGAAAAGGGGTCGGATCAACGCACTTTTCGGAAACGTCAGCGAACGAATGTAGAAATACAATACAGGACCGAGGAGGTAACCCAGACCATAGCCAAATAGAATCGCTAATGCTCCGATGGTGGCAGACCTATGGACGAAGGAATAATAGTAGAGCAGGAAGAAAAAACAGGCCCCAAAAAATACGACGAGAAGTCGTTGGGAGAATTCGTGTCGGGCTTTAAGCAAAATAGCGACCAGCAGGAGAATAAGTGTCATCCCTCCTACCAGAATCACGTCCGCCAGCATCATCAAATTATCCATGGCGTAAAAGTCGCCTTGAAATTGACCATCTCCAAGATTGTACACAGAATTTTTCATCCAGAATTTCTGATTTTCGGGATTCAAACAGGCTGATTAAAAAAAATGGACGGATCATATGGACCCGTCCAGTTCTTTTAATCACATGATTAATAACTTTTTACTCTCGCATCAGTTTTACAGCAGCGTATCCGTCCACCTGAAGAATATAAATCCCACCCGCAAGTTCACCAAGCGGAATCGTGTTGTGTTCAAAACCCAGTATACCTTGTTGAACCAGACGGCCGGTTTGGTCAAATATGGCATATTTCATTGCGGATTCTTTGCCGGGGTATTCGACCTGCACATGGTTCACTGCTGGATTCGGATATACCGCCGGTGCCGGCAAAGCCTGAGGAGTATTTGTTCCCACCATAGGTCCGGCGAGCAATTTGATCACATAATTGTCTCGAAAATCAACAGCTGTAACGATCGTTTCAACTTCCGGGTCCGGATTGATATCGACCGTTCCCTGAAATGCTGCACTGAGATAAATGTCCCCATTCCCATCCGTGCTCACTCCGTGAAATTCGAGAAAATTGGAACCGCTGAACTGCCCGGCATGGATGAAATTGCCCGCCCCATCCAGGTAACAGTAAAATGCATCAAAAGGCTCGCTCGAGTTTTTTGTAAGTTCGAAATCAGAAGTTTCTGACGGATCAAAATCCGCTGTTTCATCAAAAAACCCACCGATTAAGACATTTCCAAAAGGATCAGCGCTGACATCATAGGCTGTCTGATATCCATCTCCAACGATGGCACGGGCCCAGGAGAATTCTCCGGAAGGCGCGAGTTTTACAACGAAGGCATCTTCAAAACCCATGGAACTCATATTCACTTCGCCAAACGTTACATCTCCAAAAAAACTTCCCGTAGCGAAAACTTCACCTTCCCCATTCACAGAAACAGAAAAAGCAGTGACATGACCTGAATCACCAAAAGTGGTGACAAATTCAAAATCGCCCAGGGTATTCAAACTCAATACATATCCATGTCCACCTCCATTGGACGTAAGCACTTCAATACCTTCACCCGGATCGAAATCAACCGTCCCATTGAAAAATCCGGTGATGTATATCTGCCCGGATGATGATACATCCAGACCGAGAGCCAGCTCCTGATCGGGACCTCCGACATTATGAGCCCATACAAAATTACCGTCAACATCGAGTTTCACGATAAAAATATCCTGGCCACCGTTGGAAGTCAGGGTAAAAGTTTCATCACCCGGATTGTAATCACCTGGTTCGGAAAAGTATCCGGTGACATATACATTTCCGTCACCATCAACCCCCACACCCTGGGGCTCTTCGTAAAATGGGCTTCCCATACCACGGGCCCAGAGGAACTCTCCTTCCGGATTCAGTTTCAATACAAAAATATCTTCTCCTCCGTGGGACGTGAGTTCAAAAACCCCTTCTCCGGGATCGAAATCCACCGTTTCCTGATAAACGCCGGTTACGTAGACGTTTCCCTCACTGTCTACATCAATGCCGGTCGCATAATCAAACATGATTCCGCCAAAAGAGATCACCCATTCGAGTTCGCCGTCCGTGTTAAGCTTTTGAACGAACACATCAAAAAAGCCGTTTGAAACGATCTCTGCCGTGCCTTCTCCTGGATCGTAATCGGCGTTATCAGTAAAATAACCTGTGGTGTAAACATTTCCGTCTGCATCAGCGTGCATGGCCCGCACCACATCTTCGCCGATGCCGCCAAAAGTGCGGCCCCAATCATAGGTCTGTGCGGAAATTGATAAGAACAAAAAAGGCGAAAAAAAAGTCAGTGCAATTTGGTACTTCATAGTATAGATGATAATTGAGGTTATAGCCTTCCGAAAAAGGAATATCAAAACTCCGGAATTCTCTTTTATCAGACGTTCCAATGGAAGAATTGGTCACAATTTATTTTTAAATCGTTGAATTTCAGGATGTGTTTTTGCAGGGTGTATTTTGAGATACTGTCAAAACTGTAAGTATTGTTTTCGAGCTACTGTCATTCCGTCGATAGGAGGAAGCGCGTAAGCGTCTCAGTAGTCCGCATGGAAGGGAGTAATCTGCACAATCGAAGTAAAAGATCCTTCGCTGCGCTCTGGATGACAAGGCTCGAAGTTTTTTCATTCCAACGACAGGAGAAGTCTATCGACAAAACGGAAAGATTCCTGGCTACTTAATTCCTATACCCCCTCCTGATCCATTCATGTTTTATGAGTTCGATGGTAGAATTAAAACCCTTTTTCCGAACAAAAAACCGCGCCCCGCTGCTCGGTGTGTACAATGGGGAAACGAAGAGCTTTCTATCCGGATTTTCCGAAGCGAAATCCACCAAGGTTTGAAATTTCCGACCCCATATTCCACCTCCGCTATTGGTGAGGAAAACATTTTGGATGGTGGATCTCGCAGTCAATATGCGTCTGATACCGGTCCAGATAATCTCCTTTTCAGGAAACTGACGAATGATGGATGAATCACTGTAATTATCGCCAATCAGGGCTTTCCGGTGCTCGTGGTCCGATTCATCGGCACCGGGTATTGATTCGATCAGGTCGGAGAATGCAAGTCCATGGCGGGCACAAAAGGCGATCCAGGCATCTGATTCAGCATGGCGCAATGATTCCTCCCCGTGAAGTTCCGGCAATATCTGCCAAAGATGGTTGTTGTTGGTCCGTCCGTAGAACCAACGGGCTTTGTTGTGTTCGTCCCATCCCGGACTGAAGGTGCCCACGATCAGGGTTCTGACATCCCATGTGACGAGATTTTCCGGAAGGTAAAGCCAGGAATGAAACTTATGGATACAGGGCATTGATGATGTTTGTCCAGAGGGGTGACTACTGCCTGTCTATAAATGCGTTCTGGATTTCCTCGCTGATCGCTACTTTTTGGCCGGTATCCGCCGCTTCGTATATCGCAGCGATAACGGCCACGTCCCGGATGCCCATTTCTCCGGGAACGCGGGTGCGCTTGTTGTTAAGAATGCAGTCTGCAAAATCGTCCATTTGCAAAGCCTGTTGATTGACCCTTTCGTATTTCATCTCCCCTTCTTTGCTCGTCTCGCCTTTGATACCACCATATGAAAATGCGGGGCTGAGTTGAAACCACTCATTCGGTGTTTCAGCGCGGAGCAAATTAAAACCCTGGTTATAACTCGTGCGACATTCGGCCACGCTCCCATCTGCAAATTGCATTTGCCAGGTCATGCCTTCTTCCACTTCTTTAAATCTCTCTTTATCAGTAACTGGATGATATTTGGCGGTGACCGACACTGGGACTTTTCCTTTGGTATAAATCACCCCCTGTATGCAGTAAACCCCGACATCCTGAAGCGGTCCGCCGCCCGAGAGTTTTTTGTCATAACGCCACGGACTTTCACCAAGCTTCATCCCAAATTCAGCATTCAATTTTTCGATCGGTCCATACACTTCCTGTTGTCCCAATTTCATTACTTCCCTGTTATGTGGCTCGAAATGCAAACGATATCCTATGGATAGTTTGACTTTGGCCTTTTCACAGGCTTCGAGCATGGCTTTGGCGTCTGCGAGGTTGGTAGCCATGGGCTTTTCACAAATCACATGTTTTCCCGTTTTTGCCGCGCGGATGGTGTATTCGGCGTGCATGCTATTTGGTAACACAATGTAAATAATATCGATATCGTCATTGTTTGCGATATCTTCAAAGTTGTCATAACTGTAAACATTGGCATCCGGAAGATCATACTTTTCCTGCCATTTGGAAATTTTATCAGGGCTCCCTGTTACAATGCCTTTGAGTTCACAGAGTTTGGTTTCCGTCAGGGCCGGTGCCAGTTGGCCTTCGCTGTATTTTCCCAAACCGACAAGCGCAACGCCCAGCTTACCACCCCGCTGCACTTTGCGCACGGCTTTTGCCGAGGGCTTGAAGCTGTTTTCACTACCCATAGCGGCCAGGCCCTGAATTCCGAAAGCTGTGGTGCTCACGCCGTACAGGAGGTTGCGCATAAAAATCCGACGGGAATTATCCGGGGCCTGGAAATCGTTTGAATCGTCTTTCATAGAGAGGATTATTAGGCGTAAAGCCGGAAAATTAAATCCTTCGAATCTTTAGCATAACAGCCTTACCTCTCAAAAATAGTTTTTGAAAAGGGGAAAGCCTCGGACTTTAACAAATTCTAAGAGTGCCCGAATATTTCGCGAAAGCGAGAAAACAAACACAGCCTACCATATAAACGAAAGTGAAAAACGGTGCTATGAACACTTCGTATGCCCGCAGCTTTTGCAGTTCAGACAGCCTTCTTGGTACACCAATGCTTCCTCATGGCACTGGGGACATGTACTTCCCTCTGCTTTCGTACCGGTTGGTATAAAACGTTTCAGGGCACGCATCACACCATTTTTCCAGGTGTTCAGCGATTCATCATTCAGGTGGAGGTTGTCGATCATGTGCACCACATCGATCAGGGGCATTCCGTGGCGGAGTACACCGCTGATGAGCTTGGCGTAATTCCAAAACTCCGGATCGAATGAACGCGAGAGGCCTTCAATGGTCACGTAAAACCCGTCCCGGTCTTTGTACCGGAAGTCGTAGCGGCTTTTGCCCGTTTCTTCATCCTCATTTTTTAACACAAACCCATGCTCCACCATTTTTGGGAGCTGGAAAGCGTCTTCAGCCTTACCGGTAAAAATTTCATAAGGTCGGTCGTTGAGCAACCCGACCACAGCGATCCATTTTTCTGCGTTGTTGTTAAAACGGACAACCTCTGCTTCGAGAGATTTTGGTCGCGCAGGGGCGGTTTTTTCGGCGATGAAGGAGCCATCTTCCGTTTTGGCAGGCTGATCGGAAACAAGGACGCCGGAGCGCGAACCATCTCGGTACACGGTCATTCCCTTGCAACCACTCTCCCATCCGGTCTGGTAAATTTCGGCCACTTTTGCTTCAGAGGTTTCTGCCGGAATATTGACCGTAACACTGATACTGTGGTCAACCCATTTCTGCACAGTGCCCTGCATGCGGACCTTGTTTACCCAGTCCACATCGTTGGCCGTAGCCTTGTAATAAGGCGATTTGGCGATCAGTTTTTGCAAATCAGCATCAGGCCAGAGTTTCACTTCTTCCGGATTGTATCCGTTGATCACCAGCCAATTGACAAACTGGTGGTGAAACACATAAAATTCCTGCCAGTGATCGCCCACTTCATCGACAAAATCGGTACGCACGTTTTTGTCGTTGGGGTTGATTTTCTTGCGGCGTTTGTAGGATACCATGAAAACCGGTTCGATTCCCGACGAAGTTTGCGACATCAGACTGGTGGTGCCAGTTGGAGCTATCGTGAGAGCCGCAATGTTGCGACGACCATACTTTTTCATGTCAATGCCCAATTCCGGATCTGCGGCAAAAAGACGCTCCAGGAAAGGATTGTTTTTTTCTTTTTCCCCATCAAAAATGGTGAAGGTTCCACGGTCTTTAGCAAGATCGACTGAAGCGCGGTATACCGACAAGGCGAGCGTCTGGTGTACCTTTTCGGCAAATGTGATACTCTCTTCACTGCCGTAGCGGATGCACAGGGCGGCCATCATATCGCCTTCAGCGGTGATGCCAATGCCCGTGCGACGACCTTCGATGCACTTTTGGCGGATGTTGTCCCACAGTTCTTTTTCTGTCCTTTTAATGGTGTCCGATTCCGGATCTTTTTGAATTTTGGCGATGATGGCGTCGATTTTCTCGAGTTCCAGATCGATGATGTCATCGGCCAGGCGCATGGCGAGTCGGGCGTGTTCTTTGAATTTTTCAAAATTGAAAACCGCCTTGGTGGAAAATGGGTTGTCGACGTAACTCAGTAAATTGATGGCGAGGAGACGGCAAGAGTCATAAGGGCAAAGCGGAATTTCGCCGCAGGGATTGGTGCTCGTGGTGGCAAAACCCTGATCGGAATAACAATCCGGAATTGACTCGCGGATGATGGTATCCCAGAAAAGCACGCCCGGTTCGGCGGAAGCCCAGGCATTGTGAATTATCTTGTTCCACAGTCTGCGGGCGTCGGTTTCACTTTCGTAAACAGGATTGTCTGAATTAACAGGAAATTGTTGTTTGTATATGCTGCCACTTTTGACGGCTTCCATAAACGCATCGTCGATGCGCACAGAAACGTTGGCCCCGGTGACTTTGGTGCCGTCCATTTTGGCATCGATGAAGCGCTCTGCGTCGGGATGTTTGATGGAAATGCTAAGCATAAGCGCTCCACGGCGGCCATCCTGCGCCACTTCCCGTGTGCTGTTGCTGAATCTTTCCATGAAGGGCACCACACCGGTAGCAGTGAGGGCAGAATTCATTACAGGAGTTCCCGCCGGACGGATGTGTGAAAGGTCATGGCCCACGCCTCCTCTCCTTTTCATGAGTTGTACCTGCTCTTCGTCGGTTTTCATCACACCACCGTAGGAATCGCTGTTGCTGCCGATTACAAAACAATTCGAAAGTGAGGCCACCTGAAATTTATTTCCAATGCCGGTCATTGGTCCACCTTGGGGAATGAGGTATTTGAATTTCTCCAGAAGGCCGAAAATATCTTCTTCCGAAAGTGGAACCGGATACCTGGCTTCCACCCTGGCAATCTCCGCAGCCATGCGTCGGTGCATATCGTCAGGTGTTCGTTCGAAGATATTGCCATACGAATCTTTCAGGGCGTATTTGTTAAGCCATACGTTGGCCGCGAGTTCGTCGCCTCCAAAATAGTTCACGCTGGCGGCTAGCGCCTGGTCGTAAGTTAATTTTTCAGTTTCAGGAGTCACGTTTACAGTGTTTTGCAGGATTTCAGCAGACATAAAAATGGTATTTTCGGTTGAATTTTGGCGGACCATAAAGGTACCGTATGAGATCGGTTAGCACCCTATGGAAATTGGCCGATTGGGGTTGATTCGTTCACAGGGGGGTGTTCATATCACCGGAATATGTTGACCTGATTGGACTCTGGCTTCGCCAAAATTTTATCAACCTATGTTCATTACTTCGCCGGGTAAAACACGCTTGTCAAAACTTTTTTTCAATAAAAATTAAAGATCAGAGGGAAAAGTTAAGGGTATTAATCTAACTTTGAGATGCTAACCAAAGCAAGCCTTGTTCACTCCCCTGACTGGCTACTGATCTAATTGCTGTAGACATGGCAAACCTTTTATCCACCAACCTTACTTTCCAACCGGACCTTCGGCTCCGGTATAGCGCATGTGCATATTCCGGGGAACCAATGGCGGGCTTTATAGTCCATAGCCATGAAAAATCTCCTTAGCGGTACGTCTGTCCTGCTTTATATTCTGTTTGGGATCATCGTCTTTTCCTTTCTGTACTATGCGTTTGCTTATGTACCCGACCGGGAAAAAAGGCTGAACGAGAAAGGTATTCGAACCCTGCTCAATATAGAGGCTGGCATTGATAAAAAAGCGGATGATCTTTCTTCGTTCATGGCTCAGCGTTACGTGGCCGATACTGTTTCGAAGAATATGAGAGATAGTTTAAATATGCACTTATATAAAAAACTATTTGTCCTTCGGTCAGACGGATCAACTTTCCCGATTGATTCTATCGACCTGAAAACTTCAAAGAATAGCACGAACGTTCACCTGGCAAAGAAAGATACAAGCGCTACAGGTCGAAAGGATAGTCTGACATTCATTGGCCAGATTGACATTGTTGATTTCATGAAAGGCATCACCACCAATGAAGTTTTTCAGTGTGTAACACTCATCCAGGGAAATAGAATCATTTACAGCGACAATCCGAAAATTCTGCAGGCACACGCGATGAGTGGTTTTTACAAACCACCCGCCGACTCCATAGGGATTACGATTGAAAAAGTGGTGGTTAACAACAAAGCATATTTCCAATTCACGAACAGAGTTCATCTCGGGCCCACCCCTGTTTACGTTGCCGGATTAATCTCTGTTGAAGCATATAAACGATATACAGACGAAATACCCTTTCTGGCCATATTTTTTCTCGTACTTCTTGCCACACTTACATTTACCATTTTTCCACTAGTGAAAATCTTTGTAATCAGCAAATGGGAAAGATTGTTGTCGGGCGATTATGTATATGCGGGAATTGGTCTTTTATTTTCGCTCTATTTACTGGGAACAGGCATATACGCGATTCATCAGTGGTCGATATTGCAAAAAGAAACCAATGAAAAACTGAAAAAATGGAACGAGTTAATTCAGTCAAATTTTGAAATTGAGTTAGATGAATTGATTCAAATTCTTGAATCTCCTGATTCTTTGTGGTCTTCTCCAAAAGAAATTATTTATCACGAGATATTCTCATTTAACGATTCGATTAAACCGCAGAATAAACCTGGTTTCAAAAAGCTCCAATTACCCTTCGAAGAAAGATTAGTAGATGATTCAAGACTTGCATTTTATAATGGACATTCGAGAATTGACGAAAGGGAATATATCAGGAGAATAAAAGATACCACCTTCGCTTACCAACTAAATACTACAAAATTTTACATCGAATCGGTTTTTTCCTTTTCAAGGGCCGCACGAGAAGCTGTGATTTCCACGAGACGAGGCTCCAGAGATGATGTCCGGGCGATGAGCACTGATCTAAAAACCCTCATGTTGTATCAACCTCCTCGTGGATATGATTATTGTATGATAGACCGAACGGGACAAGTGGTATTCAGTTCGCGCGACTCACACAACAATTTAAACAACGTATTTGAATCATTTACGGATGCAGGTTTTATGCATCAAAGTATTCTAAGTGGCACGCCGGATCATGGACATTTCAACTACGGAAGATCGGGATTTCAGGGATACATTTCTCCCATGTATGATATTACAATGCGGGATGATAGTGCCCCACTTTTTCTGCTGACTTATCACGACGAATCTTTAAACGAATGGAAGACGCTTGCATCCGCTATTCACGCGGCAGGGATGATGTTTGTCCTCATTTGTCTTGTCTTTTTCATGAGGATTCTGCTTGGAATAGTTCATTTTTTCAGAAAGTCAAGCGCTGATTTTGTGCAGAAAAGAAAATTTATGACTTATTTATTTCCCAATGTTGATTCAAGTATTGATTATATTTTTATCAGTTTTACAGCTTTGATTTTGATGAGTTCAGCCATATTTTCCACCTCTGGTCAAACTGCTTGCCATTCAATTGTCATTTGGATGATTTGCATTTTTGTCTATCTCATATTACAGTATTTCTTCCTAACCAATCCGGGCTGGTGGGTGCGAAAATTCAATGTAAAATTCCGGGATCAGGGGAGTAAAGTATTCATGTTTAACTACTGTGTTTTTGTCATCACCTGGTTTGGCCTGGTCTTATTGGCGCCCGCTTCCGTATTTTTCAGCAATTCGCGAGGAGCAGTTGAATCGTCATATGTCGCTATGGTTCACAATGAAATACAGGAGAAAAACAGACATAAAACAAAGAAATTACACGATCTATATAGTGGATATACCCAGGTTTCCTCAAGCGCAAAAACTTTTTCGGAAAAGACATCATCTTCCCATTTTAATAATTTGCAATCGGGTATTGATCTCCAAACATTATTGATTTCTTCTGACAGAATTTACCCGGATGGTTCAGCTTCTCCATATCTTTTGAAGTACGCTTTCGAATTTCTCAACCCGGGTTTTGATATAAACCCCCGCCCGCTCGAGAGATACCACATTGAAAGAAATTTAAATGGTAGTATTATTTTATTTATCATTTTATCAATTGGTTTTATCGTATTTATCATTTTGAAAATGTTTAACAATGTTCCAAAGATATTTCACGAAAAAGCAGGAGAAGTGCATGCCAAACTAAAATCGTTTGAAAAAGAATTTGCACAAAAACCTTACAGGGTTATTTTGGTTGGAGTGCCCATGTCAAAAAGATCGGCAATTATAAAAACCATGCTGAAAAGCCAATCAAATACAAAGAAGTTCATCCCGCAAACCATTGATTTATTGAGCATAAATACGCCTGAAGAAATTCACCATATTTTTGAAGAAATGAAAACGGCCAATGTTTTATTGATTAAAAACTGGATGCCTCAGGGTATTGAAATTCCCGATAATGATAGATTTGTCATTCTTCGGGACATTATTTATAACGCTCAGTCGGCAAATAAACACATCTTTCTGTATGCATCCCAAAGCATTTCAAGTTTGGAGAATTATCTCACAGACGTAATAGAAACCAACAAAAACATTGCACCTCAAATTAACAATGTCAGAGAGGTGATGATTCGCTTTATGCACCAATTTCAACAGATAACCATTCCAATTCACAAAAATATATTTACGTTGAATGAAGATTCTGATCAAAACGAAAACATATCTGCTGTTTATGCCAAAAAACAATTCTTTGCACCGAAATACAACAGCATTTGGAACAGCCTGTCGCTCCCTGAAAGATTTATGCTTTATGATCTGGCGGAAGATGAATTGCTAAATCTCACCGACAAGGTAACGCTCGGTATGCTTTGTCTCAAGGGTTTGGTGGTCTTCGACCCAAAACATATGCGCATGCGTTGTTTTGACAAAGGTTTTGCACTTTTTATCGAGCAGGGCATTTCAAATAAGGATTTGATGTTAATGGAGAAAAACGCCAAAGAAAAGGGTCGTTGGAGAGGTGTGCGTTTGGGACTTTTACTGATAGCCCTGGCATTGGTTGGGTTTGTATATGTGGTTAATCCAAACATTATTCAGGGATTAATTGGCGTGGTAGGAGCTATCACAGCTTTATCGGCTTCTCTTGGCAAAATATCGGGCAACTTTAAAATTCCGAATCTGTCGGGTTTATTTGGAAAAAACAACACATCCGCACAAAGCTAATTCGATACAGATTGAGGAGGAACCGTATCAGATT
This sequence comes from Cryomorpha sp., assembly GCA_041744015.1. Lineage (GTDB taxonomy): Bacteria > Bacteroidota > Bacteroidia > Flavobacteriales_D > Cryomorphaceae > JBBQZU01. The sequence goes on from JBGTLS010000569.1 coordinate 21,056, forward strand.
CGCGGGGCATATATTCAACTGCTTCCGCCTCCATTTCCCGGATCAACATCTCCCGGGTTTTCAGCAATTCATTATGAAAATCTTTGTGAAGGCGCCAAAAGTTGAGCTGGGCTATGTGTAGTTTCAATAGATTTTGCCGAAAGTCTTTATGTTTGATCATTTCATGCAAGTCCCGCCTTTCGGGCATGTCGATAATGATTGGATCCGGAAATCCGCGCAGAGAATCAGCTGCAAGTTGCGCGTATTTTTTTTCGTTGAAACTTTGAAATCGAAAATCTGCCACATGCACTTCGTCTGCGAAACGCTCATACGCAGGAATCAACCACCAAAATGCCATGTGATCGTTGGTGGTGGTGTATGCATTCAGGTCAGAAACGAGGTCTCCCAACACACTGCGAAGGCTGTCATTTTTAATTAATTGAAGATCACCGGTGCTTACCAGGGAGGAGAGCGTGGCAGAAACTCGGGATGTAGGCGCAAAAGCCATGGATCGCCAAATATACGCGCTGATCACGGAATCGGGCGGAAGTTGTGTACTATAAGTCAAAGCCATAAGCATCGACGCTGCATGCGTAATGGCGCGTTGTTCCTCTTCGGCTTCCTTCACCTGATCAATTGTGGAATTGATATCCTCGTATATCTGAACGAGGTATGTCTGCTCCTTGTTGGCATCTTTGATACTCATCCACCAACTGTTGAGAATAAATGCAACGAGCACTCCGGCCACCACGACGAAAAATTCCCCCAAAAACCATTTTAGTTTGCCCATTTGATTTTAGATTTCGAAGCCGAAAATAATCAAATACGGTCACCAGCAAAGCGGGCTGCTACAGAATCAACCTTTTATCTCTTTCAAACCATCGGCGTGCAGCGCAAAACGCGACAGACCGCGGTCGTGGACCTGGGCTTTTTGCGGCCAGGGCCAACCACCAAACTGGGTTCTGTGATAATCTTCAAAAGCCTGCTGGATTTCGGCTTTGGTATTCATGACAAATGGACCATATTGCATCACCTGTTCGCCGATGGGCCTACCCTGAAGCATGAGGATGCGCGCCTTGCCCGCACCCGCTTCGAGGGTTATTTCCTGATCGCTGTGTACCTCTACCGCGTGGTATTTCGAAACCGGTTTGCCGGCCATCACCAAGGAGTCTCCCACATAGTAATACAAGGTGCGGTTAACACCTGTTGATGCCTTTGGCAGTGTCCACACTGCGCCGGGTTCCATCTTGATGTTCCATACAGCCACTCCATTTTGTGGATCGGCAGCCCAGGAATTGGGTGGAGGCGCCGGAGCTGTATGAGCGCCGAGGGTGCCGGCGATAACTTCCACGAGGGTTTTGGCTCCACTGGCATTGGTATGGCTGTGTTTTGGAATGGTGTCGCCCCATAACATTTTGAAATGCGGATCCACCATTTTGCTTTTTGCCGGAAGGTTGAGCCAAATCTGGAAAAGTTCGAGGGGATTTTCTTTGTCCTCGTGCAGCAGGGGAAACATTTCCGAATGCTGCACGCCTTTTCCGGCCGTCATCCATTGTACGTCGCCGTAGCCATATCGCCCTGCTGCGCCGAGTGAATCGGCATGGTCAACCACTCCCTCGCGCACGATGGTGATGGTCTCAAAACCCCGGTGTGGATGCCCAGGAAATCCGGGCACTGTTTTGCCGTGGTACATCCGGTATCCGTCCTTGATGATAAAATCGTCGCCCAGTGACCGTCCTTTCAGTGATTCAGCCGGATCCATGGTCGCGTTTCCTTTCGGAAATTTGTCTTCGTGGTGGGCACAAAACAGAAAGGGATCGGATGTTTCCCATTGAAAACCGAGGGGTTTCATGGATTTAATAGGATGTATCGGAGGTTTGAAACCAAGCGTTTCTTTTACAGATCGGGCAGCACCTAAAATTGGCAGCGCCATTAATGAACCGATAGTGAGAGATAATTTTCCCAGAAAACTGCGGCGTTCGGGATTTGTAACTGGTTTTTCCATATCGATGAAGTATTTTTTGCCGGAAGGCAGAAAACAAATGTACGTACATATATTTGTGTTTCAAAGATGAATGATCTGGATTTTTTATTACTCCAAATGTCGGCCGAAATCGGAAATGTCTATTTTCACAACCTGAAATAGAAAAGAATACATGAATAAATTCATTGTCACCCTTATCCTGGCGCTGCCAACAGCGATCTCCGTTTTTTCCCAACGTCCTTTTATCACGGTCGAATCTGTACAGACCTGGAAAAATCAGGCTGTAGATGATCCAAACTTTCAGTTTCTCAAATCACCTTACATTATCACAGGTTTCGAATTGGATTCAACCAACCAGATCATGTATTTCAAACTCAGGAATGACGGAAAAGATTCCCGAAAACTTCCGGGATACCTCGTCGCTTTTGATTTTGAAAACAAGGCAATTCTTTGGGATTTTCCATTCAATCCTGAAAAAGATTTGCTTTTTCTGATCGATACACTTCCTGTGACGAGAATTGGCTGGAATGTAAGGGCACACGATCGAAACAATGGTAAAGAATTGTGGACAACCCAAGCCGAAATGGAAACAGTTGTTCCAGATAAGATGTTGGGTCTGGGTCTGTATACACAACCATCAAAGTACATTGTGGGAATAGATTTGACATCAGGAAAACTCAAATGGACCTATGAGGCAAACAATATGTCAAATCTTGAAACCATTACTTTTTTTGGTGATACGGCCATGGTTATCACTGCCAATGGCATTCATTATGTCAATCTGGATTCCGGTGTTGGATTTTCACATAAGGCGACCACAGAATATTATGAAGGCAATTCTTCGATGTATGTGGCAGGGGGCATGTTGGGTGGGTTATTAGGCGCGCTCATATTTACAGCAATCGACAAATCGGTGTCCCCCGTCTCGCACAATATGGTGGGTAATAAGCAAAAGCCGTATACACTGCATGGAGGATCCATCTTCTTTACATCTACAAAAGACATCATGGCTTTTGATACGACAGGTGATCTTCTTTGGAAAATTCGCTTGCCAAAAGGTCTTATTGGATTGTCCAAAATGTTTATAATCAATGATGCCCTATACGTCATAAACAACGGCGTACTGCATACACCCGATGGAAGTGTTTACGGTGAAATTTGGCTTTCCAAATGGGACATGGAATCGGGAACTGTGCTTCACTCCAAAATGATAGGAACACAAAAAGAACAATTTATCAAAGACTTTATTGTGAAGGAGGCTACCATTGTAATCGCACTGAATAATGGAATGGCAGAATATACACTGGAAGATTTTACGCTGGTGAAAGAGAAAAAATATGGCTCTCCCACACACGTTTCAGGCCTGAAGAATATCATAGCCGACAATGCTTATATAAAAGTGAATGGGAATTTGGAAAACAACGAAACCGTGTTTCCGGATTACGTTTATATTGAAAACACTATCGGAATGAAAATTGGATTTACGCCCGATTTCGATCTGAAAACCGTTGTTAAGAAATTGGATTTTTATACGGTGAAGAACGCCTTAGGGTCCTTTTTGCTGCTGGATAATGGGTCCGAGGCCTTATTGATTGATTCTTCCGGAAAACTGGTATCCAGAATCAGTTTAACATCAAATGCAAAGATCGTGAATAATGTGCTAATCGATTTTAACGAAAATTCAATGATGATAGCCCCCCTCAAAGGGTTTTGATTCATTATTAAACAAAACACGTCACGCATATTTCCAAACACGGTCTTCAGAGCCAATTTATCGAACTTTCTCTTTTTTCCCGATATTTTGGTCCATATAATAAGCATACTCCCACATCATGTTGTATCCAAATTTCCCCACTTTTCCATTCCCCGAAATGGTTAAAACTTCCCTGATTATTTTCATTTGATATAGTCATTAAACAGGCATCAAATCTGGGATTTCCCATTACAATACCCCTGAGAAAAATAAATATTTCATCGCCAGATGGTATGGGGATTGCTTTTTTCTAAAGGTCGACAGTTTAAAGATCGACGTATACATAACGAAATATTCAGATTATGAACATAGCAGATTCTTATCGCCAGCAGTATGAAGAATTCGAAAATTATTTCAGCAATACAATTATCCCTCAACTATTTGTAGATGCGTCTTTAAATTTGCGGAAATTTACGCCCCCGGCAATGAAACAGTTTAGTCTAAGCCCGGATGACCTGGGCCGTCCAATCAGTGAGATTAAAGACAATACCCGTTTTCCATCTATAACCGAAAACATTAAACACGTTATTGCCACAAATGAAATACTTGAAAAAGAAATTCAAACCACGGACATGCGATGGTATCAGATGAATATTCTGCCTTATGTACGTCGTGTCGATAAAGTAACGGATGGCGTGATTATCACTTTCGTGGAAATAACTAACCGAATATCCGATCTGCGGGATCTGGAAAAGTTGATTGCCGAATACGAATTACAATTGGATGAATTGTCGCACGATATACGAAACCCCTTGGCCAATATGCGATTGATAGTGGAGCAATTTAAAATTCTCAGCCCCAAAGATGAAAATGAATACGAACTCATGGTAAGCATGATGGAAGACGCCTTGAAAAAAATGACAGGCCTCGTCGATGATCTCACAGAAACCCGCCGGCTAAAACACCATGAGGATGCTCCGGTAGAGTTGCTCAATCTCGAAAATATTATTGAAGATGTGCGACTATCCCTGCACGAAAATATCATTGCCTCCGGAGCCGTATTTGAATCGGAGATCGGTATAAGTGAAGTCAAATTTTCACGAAGAAAAATCAGGAGTGTGTTATACAATCTGATTGGCAATTCGATCAAACACAGATCTCCACACCGTATCCCGGAAATCCTTGTGCGAAGTGAACGACTCAATGGTCATGTAGTGATTACGGTAAAGGACAATGGCCGGGGTATTGAAAAATCTTACCACAACCGGATTTTTTCGAAGTATCTGCGCCTGGATAAATCAGTGGAAGGTTCGGGAATTGGTCTTCATCTTGTAAAAGGAATTGTGGAGGGCAGTGGTGGAAAAATTGAAGTAAAGAGTGAAGTGGATAAGGGTACTGAGATGAAGGTGTATATTCCGAGCTAGGTTTCCGTTTCCCTTTTATAGCGATTTGTCCTCAAGTCCCGGACATTTTCCGAAGTGTAATCCATCACGAATCGTGGTGGGTTTTTTTTAATAAATAAATTATATTCAATGAAAATTTGAAATTTGATAGAATTATCTCAATGCAACATAGAGCAAGGTGAAATTCTTATTTGCATTGCTTTCTTAACCGGGCAACACCATGCATATCCGAAGGAGATGATTGAATCAGTAAAAAAGTTTTTCCAATTGAATGAACTTCATTGGAGCATGGGTGTATCCATTTGAAAAGAGG
>JBGTLS010000570.1:0-2206 GCA_041744015.1 Cryomorpha sp.
CACGAAGTGATAGGCCACGCGAGCGGCCAAATCAATGAGGGCGTGGGTACACCCAAACAAACTTTAAAGAATTATGCATCCACGATCGAGGAAGCACGTGCTGACCTGGTGGCACTTTATTACATCATGGATCCAAAACTCATCGAAATCGGTGTAATGGATGATATGGAAGTGGGTGTGCACGAATACAACAGCTACATCAAAAACGGACTGATGCTGCAAATGCGCCGCCTGGAGCCCGGAGCCAATATCGAAGAAGACCATATGCGCAACCGTCAGCTCATCGCTGCATGGGCATTTGAAAAAGGAGCACCAAATAATGTTATCTCCAAAGTGAACCGAGATGGCCGCACCTATTTCAAGGTAAATGATTACAAAGCCCTGCGCACCATTTTTGGCGAGCAGCTGCGCGACATACAGCGCATCACTTCAGAAGGTGATTTCGAAGCAGCCAAAGAATTGGTGGAAAAGTACGGCGTGAAAGTAGATCCATTAATTCATGCGGAAGTGCTGCAACGCTCCGAGCAATTTGAAAGCGCGCCTTATGGGGGTTTTATCAATCCTGTGCTGGTGGCAGTGGAAGAAAATGGAGAAATCACGGACATTAAAGTGGAGTACCCTAATGATTTTGCAACACAGATGCGATATTATGCTGAGAAGTACAGTTTTCTGCCCGATTACAATTAAGCATATCTTCGCGGCCCTTTCTTACAGTATCCTTAATTTTGAACTCCCGCGCTAAGCGAAATGAATCACATTTGAAAAAACAATAAATATGAAACGCAGACCACTTGTGGCAGGAAACTGGAAGATGAATATTTTATACCCCGAAGCCAAAGAATTGTTTGGTGCGATCAACGAAGCTGCTGCAACACTCACTGGCGATGTGGATATAATGATAGCTCCACCATCGCTATACTTACGATGGTTTGTAAAAGATTCCACTGCGCGCGTTACGGTGGGTGCGCAGGATGTTTCCCAGAGGGAAGAAACAGAGGGAGCCTTTACCGGCGAAATTTCTGCAGCTATACTGGCTTCATCCGGCGTTGAGTACGCCATCGTGGGGCACAGCGAGCGTCGGGCTTATCACGGAGAAACGGATGAGATCATTCAAAAGAAAATTCAGGCTTGTGTGAAAGCGGGCCTGACACCGGTATACTGTTGTGGCGAGAAACTGGATGAACGCGAATCAGGCCGGCATTTTGACGTGGTACGCAATCAGATTTCCACAGCTTTAAAAGATTTTACGGCAAGTGAATTGTCAAAACTCGTCATCGCATATGAGCCTGTGTGGGCTATTGGTACAGGAAAAACGGCAAGCAGCGAACAGGCGCAGGAAATGCATGCCGAAATCAGAAAACTTATCCATAGCTTATTTGGAGAAAGCTTTGCCAAATCCCTGCGCATCCTTTACGGCGGCAGCTGCAAGCCTTCCAATGCAGATTCGATCTTTAGCCAGCCGGATGTGGATGGCGGATTGATTGGCGGAGCGGCATTGAAAGCGAAAGATTTTATGGACATTATCCGTGCGGCTTCCTGATGGATTACATTGCATACAGGTTTACCCTGGAGCCTTTAAAACCTTTGGGAGAAATATTGATCAGCGAACTCTCCGAGTTTGCTTTTGAGAGTTTTGAAGAAACTGCGATTGGCATCAATGCATTTATCCCGGAAGGGTCAGATGACGAGAAGACTGTGAAAGGAATTCTTCGGGACCTGAATCATTTGGGCAGTCTGACTTACGAAAGGCAGCACATTCCCGATCAGAACTGGAATGCGCAGTGGGAGTCAGATTATCCCTTGGTAACCATTGACAAGGATTGCATTATCAGGGCGCCTTTTCACGAAAGTGGTGAAGCCTACGGACTGGAGATTGTGATCAATCCGCAGATGTCTTTCGGCACCGGCCATCATGCCACCACCTGGCTCATGATGCGTTTTTTGCTCGATACAGATTGTGCGGGACGCAGGGTGCTGGATATGGGAAGTGGCACCGGTGTACTCGCTATCGCTGCCGCCAAAAGGGGAGCAGCATTTGTACAGGCCATTGATATTGAAGATTGGGCTTATCGAAATACACTGGAAAATATGGCACTGAATGATGTGCACATCCATGTGGAAAAAGGGGGAGCTGACCAGATAGAAAGTGCTCCTTTCGATCTTATTTTGGCCAATATTAATAAGAACGTATTAATGGCCGATATGG
>JBGTLS010000571.1:0-4187 GCA_041744015.1 Cryomorpha sp.
GCTGATTTTCTGAATTTTTTCTAAAGCAGCCCCCGTTGGGCTGTTTTATTGGTTTTATGTACCTAATACTTTTTTCGTGAATCTTGAACTCGTTGTCAATTTAAGGGCCAACGAAGTTGAGATTGCTTATTTGAAAGATAAAGTTCTTACCGAACTTCACAAAGAAAAGGGTGGACACGACTTTACTGTAGGAGATATATATCTCGGTAAAGTACACCGTGTAATTCCCAGCCTCAATGCAGGCTTCGTCGATGTGGGGTATGAGAAAGACGCTTTCCTCCATTATCTTGATCTGGGACCTCAATACCGGTCGCTGAACAAGTTCGTCAAACGCACATTGGCCGGAAAACAGCTCACTCCGGACCTCTCCGACTTTCCGATGGAGGAAGACATTGACAAAAACGGCAAAATCAACGATGTGGTTTCCGGTAGCCAGCAAATACTTGTGCAGGTGGCCAAGGAGCCTATATCATCAAAAGGTCCCAGACTAACCTCTGAAATTACCCTCGCCGGGCGGTACATCGTACTCGTCCCTTTCGGGGAAAAAATATCTCTTTCGCAACGCATTAAAAGCCAGGAAGAACGTACCCGTTTGCGCCGGCTTATGCAGAGCATCAAACCGAAACACTTCGGCGTCATCGTGCGAACGGTGGCAGAAAACAAGAAAGTGGCCGAACTCGATGCCGATCTCCAGGATCTCCACAACAGGTGGAAACGCATCCATGAAAATCTTAAAACTGCCACACCGCCCAAACGCGTACTTGGCGAGCTCAACAAAACTTCGACGGTTCTCCGCGATTTGCTGAGCGCGAATTTTACCCGTATCCATGTGAACGATAATGATATAGCTGAAGAGATCAAAGAATATCTTCGCAAGGTGGCTCCCACACAAGAGAAAATTGTCAAAACCCAACACAAAGAAGATCTTTTTGATACCCTCGGTGTAAACCGGCAAATCAAAGCAGCATTTGGAAAGCAGGTCAACCTGAAAAGTGGTGCTTATCTGATCGTTGAGCACACCGAAGCCATGCACGTCATCGACGTGAACAGCGGTAGCCGTAAAGGTGGAGACAGAGGACAGGAACAAAATGCGCTGGAAACCAATCTCGAGTGTGCTGAAGAAATAGCCAGAGTTTTGCGCCTTCGCGATATGGGCGGAATTATCGTCATCGATTTCATTGACATGCACTCGCGCGCACATCAAAAATTGCTTTTTGAAAAACTCAAAGAGTGTTTAAAAGAGGACAAAGCGAAACACAATGTATTGCCTCCGAGCAAATTTGGTGTGGTGGAAATCACCCGTCAACGGGTTCGCGAGGTTACAGATATCACCACCGAAGAAAATTGTCCCTGTTGTGAAGGAACCGGAAAAATTCAGGCGAGTATCCTTATCACGGATCAGATTGAAAACAACCTGCGCTATCTTGTGGAGGAACACAAGCACAAGAAACTCGCTCTCAAAGTGCATCCTTTCCTGGCTGCCTATTTGAAAAGTGGTCTGATTTCACAGCGGATGAAATGGTCGATGAAATTCAAAACAGGTCTAAAAGTCCTTCCGGACAATGATTCGCCATACCTGAGTTTTAAATTTCTCGATCAGAAAGGTGAAGTAATTGACGCTTAATTTTAGAGTTCCTGGTTTTTAGTTATTGGTTATTAGTCTGGGCCGTGTCCCCCACCGAATTTCAGATTTTAGAAGAATCGTTGGGAAACACCTCTAAAAACTAAAAACCAGGAACCAAAAACTTATTCCTGAATACCTATTTCATTTGATCAGCGAATCTCAAATAACCCCGCGTGATTTCAGTTCCAGATATTTGTTGATCACATTAATTGACAAATCTTTTGGACTGCTCACAACGGTTTGAATACCATGATGTCGTAGCCTTCCGGCAATTTCTTCCCTTTCAGACAAGTGTTTTTTGGCCAGGGTGATTTCATAAATATCGTCCAAAACGACTTTTTCCTTTTTCACCTTCTCGGTCAGGTCGTCATCCTTAAAGAGGATCAGTACCAACAGGTGCTTTTTGTTGATTTTTCGGAGTATGGGCAGAGCCCTGTCCATCATGTGCAGGGTTTCGAAATTGGCAAACATCAGGATCAAACTCCTGTTTCGGGCTATGCGGTCAATGGATCTGTACAGCAACTCATAACTCGGTTCAAGATCTCTTTCTCTCTCGGAATAAAGGGCTTCGTTGATTTTCTGAAGTTGCCCGTGGCGGTTGTCGGCGCGAATAGCCGTTCCGATTTTATTTGAAAAAGTGATCAATCCCACCTTGTCGTATTTTTTCAAGCCGACATTCGAAATGGCGAGCGTGCTGTTGATGGCATAATCCAGCATCGACATTCCCTTAAAAGTCATTTTCATCGCCCGGCCTTTGCTCACCACGCAATACATGTTTTGGCTTCGCTCGTCCTGATATTGATTGATCATCAGTTCCCGCGCCTTACCGGTCGCTTTCCAGTTCATGTTCCGGTAATTATCTCCTTCCACAAAGGGGGCAATTTGTTCGAATTCATAACTCATTCCGATTCTGCGAAATCGTTTATTTCCTGTAAGGGTGCTCACCCGGCTGATCGCGCGCATCTCCACGGCATGCATTTGCGCCACGCTCGGATATACCGCGATGTTTGCTTCGATAGGAAAAGTGATTTTTCTTTTTACGAAATGAATGGGGCTTGCGACGAAGACGTGAAGCCGTCCAAAATGGTACACACCCCGGCTCGTAGGTCGGATGTTGTATTCGGTGATATTCCTTCCGGAAATGAGTTTCAATGGCAGTTCTAAATTCCGGATTTGCAATTGTTCGGGCAATTCATCGATTACCAGGGCATCAAGGGGAAGTGTGCCTTGGTAATCAATTCGCAGGATAATACGCGTCTCATCACCCAGACCGAGAATCCCCGATGTTTTTCGGAAAGCACTGATGCGGGTATCACGGCGGTATAGCAGGTAGGTATCGGCGATGGTTACCGCAATCAGGATGACGATACCAAGCTGACCCACAAGAAATATAACCGGAAAAGCAAAACCAAAAGCACACAGAAAGACGGCTGCCGCACCCATGGAGAAAAACAGGGGGGTAAGATGAAAGGATTTTAAAAAGGTTCCACTCATCGCGGCACTTCCACTTTTTTAATCAGATTTTCAATGATCTCCCGCATTTCCACCCCTTCTATTTCGCGTTCATAACTCAGGATGAGCCGGTGGTTTAATACCGGAAAGGCAACGCGTTTGATATCATCAGGAGTCACAAAATTTCTACCGGCCATTAAAGCGATCGCCTTGCCCGCCTTCAGAATGTTAATGGAGGCCCGGGGTGAGGCCCCGAGATAGAGGTCGCTGTTATTTCTGGTTTGCGCCACGATTTGCGCGATGTACTTAAGAAGTTCATCCTTGATAAATACCTTTTCTACAAACCGGCGATAGCGCAGGAGCGATGCGCTGTCAATTACTTTTCTGACTTCCTTTTGTTGCCTGTCGTAAAAATCATTTTTGAATCGCTGAAGGATCATTTCTTCCTCGCTTACAGTGGGATACACAGCCAGGAGTTTGAACATAAACCGGTCGAGTTGCGCTTCAGGTAGTTTGTATGTCCCTTCCTGTTCCACCGGATTTTGGGTGGCGATCACGAAAAATGGGGGTGGCATCGGGTAAGTCACTCCATCCACCGTGACCTGTTCCTCCTCCATCACTTCCATCAATGCCGCCTGAGTTTTGGCCGGGGCTCTGTTGATTTCATCAATCAATACCACATTGCTGAATATGGGTCCTTTTTTGAAATAAAACTCCGAACGTTTCATATCAAAAATGGTGGTGCCAATAATGTCCGTGGGCATCAGATCGGGAGTGAACTGAATCCGGCTAAACTCCCCATCCAGACACTGAGCCAGGAGTTTTGCAGTCAGTGTTTTGGCAATTCCCGGTACACCTTCGAGTAGAATATGTCCGTCGGTGAGTAGTGCGGCGATCATCATTGTGACCATATCATCCTGACCAACGATCACTTTTCCGATTTCAGCTTTCATTCCGGCCACGGCTTCACGCACTTCGGATGCTTCTTCATTGGCCTGGTCTCTGACTTCCGGAATTTGTTCGGCATTTATCTGCTCCGATTCTGACAAACCATCTGGTTGTTCATCAATCTGCTGTTTCGGCATGAAATCTCCGTGATTATCTTGTGTCA
>JBGTLS010000572.1:0-2692 GCA_041744015.1 Cryomorpha sp.
TTAAAGTGCTCATCATATCGTCTGCATTTCAGAATGCGCACATTATCAAGCCATAAAATTCACCGAAGTCAGGCGGTGGTTCCTGACCGATTCGCTATTTTTGCACACATTGAAATACGCAATAGTCGAAATCGAAACCACAGGCGGTAACTTTAAAACCGGCCGGATTACCGAAGTGGCAGTATACCTGCACAACGGCAACAAACAAATCGGATCATACACGACGCTTGTCAATCCCCAAATTCCCATTCCTTCGTTTGTTTCCAACCTCACTGGTATTTCAAATGAGATGGTGGCCGATGCGCCGACCTTTGCGGAAATAGCCAGGGAATTGCTCGAGGTCACTGAAAATGCCATATTTGTTGCACACAATGTCAACTTTGACTATGGCTACATCCGAGAAGAATTCCGGAAACTCGGTCTGGATTTTAAACGCAAAAAGCTTTGTACTGTACAATTAAGCCGTCAGTGTTTTCCAGGTTTGGCATCGTATAGCCTCGATAAAATCACCCGGGAACTTCAAATCGAACTTCCGGGCCACCACCGCGCTGCTGTAGATGCATTTGCCACCATGGCCCTTTTTGAAAAAATCATCACGTCTAAAAGCGAACTTGGATTGTTCGATGCCCATTGCGGGATGCCTGATTTATCTGTATTCCAAAGTCCATTCATCGATGTGGATTTTCTCAACAGTATCCCGGATGAATGTGGGGTTTACCGTTTTTATGATCGCTCAGATAATTTGCTTTACATCAAAAGAGCGGACAATATTCTCACCTCGATCTGCGAAAAGATTAAACCCAATGAAACGCAGATGTACAAGGATCTGCAACGCGATTTGCACAGGATCGACTATGAAAACACCGGAAGCGGACTGATTGCGCAATTGATTGAAGCGCACGAAGTCGTTGCCTACGAACCAATATACAATTTCGGCCGATTTTCGATGAAAGCGCACTATGGCTTATTTGCTAAGCAGGTGGGCGATGAGATTCACTACACCCTGCTCAAGCGACGGAAAGGCCGGAAAGCCTCTGCTGTTTTTGCCAATTTCTACGAAGGGTTGGACTTTCTTAAAAACATGGCGGAGTTAGCCGGAGCAGAAGTGACACAGTTGCCGAATGGTCGTCAGAATGTGCCCGGGCTTATCCTTTCAGCAGATTATGATCTGCAGGACACGAATCAAAAACATTACGCCATTGTAGATGAAGGCCGCAAAGCGAGTGAGCGATCAATGATTCTCGTTGAGGGAAGCATCGTGCGCGGATATGGCTTCTACGATGTGGATTCACCACTGAGCGGACTCAAATCGGAGCAGCTCAGTCATACCTTTCACAACCATCCAGAACTGGAAATGGTGACCCGGAAATTCATTGAAAAGAAACGGTACGACCGAATCTTAAACCTGGGACATTAAATTAGTGTTTCACCATTTTCTGAACCATCTGTGTACCATCTAATTGTCTGGTCACGATATGGTAAATTCCGGCATCCAGATGTCCTGTTGAAATGTGGTTTTCGTTACCCGAAATCTGCATTACGATCCTCCCTGACAAATCGTAAATCCCGATTGATGAAACATATTGAACTGCAGTATGATTGACAAACTGCAAACTTTCACCAAATGGGTTTGGAACAAGCATCACACGGGAAAAGTCTGCATTCTGAATGCCCAGAACAGGCATCGCAGAAATTGGAATATCCACGTTTTCCTGACCCAAAGCTGTCGTGGCAAACTGAAGATTGGCCGTGAATCCTCCTCCTGAAATTTCCGAGTCAAACAGTACGGGAATGCTCACACTCTCTCCTTTGTTAACTGTTATTGAAGTACTTTGGCCACCTGCCAGAGAAAAAGCACCAGAAGCGTTGTTGGTCAACTCAAGATTTGAAATGTGGAAAAAGCGTTCACCGGGATTTGTGATCACCAGATTAAATGATACCATTTCCCCTGAGGTGACAATCCCAAAATCAATCTCATCATGTGATGCATGATATATTCCCACATTAGGGCGATCCTGTGCTCCTGCGCCACGGAAATTGAAAATTCTGTCGGCAAACTGCGGATAATCTGAAAAAGGATTTCTATTGTTTTGGAAATCGTAAATATCTTCATTGCGCTTGCGGTCTACGGCGTCCGGGGGAAATTGAGCATTCCAGGTTCTGAGTACATTTTCCTGACTTTCAAATAAATAACCACCATGATTCGGATATCGAAGTGCAAAATAGAAAATAGCCCGTGCTGCTTTTCCTTTATGTCCATCTCTCGGTTCGAAAACGGTTGTACCGGAGGCATCCTGGCCTTTTTTACTGCCACCCTGATCGTAAGTCACATTACTTACCACATTGCCAAAAGCAAAATTTCCCCGCTGTGAATTGGCATTTACATCGGTTCCAAAAAGGTGATGAACATCGGAAACCATAGGTAGGTTTCCATCAAAAAAACCTTGCGGAAATGTATGTTCTGTATTCACATCAAAATTATCGAACAAATCGGTTCGGCTGGTATAACCCACCGCGTCGGTGCCAATGTAAGCGCGGGTGAGTCGGTTTTGAACGGAACCCTGACCATTCAACCGTTGATTGTCGATTACCATAAACATTTCGTCACGCGCGGCATTGTAACTGCTCTGCTGATATCCGGCGGCAAGAATGGTGATGAATGCAGTTTTAAGCTGCGAGTCGAGCAGATCGT
>JBGTLS010000573.1:0-2608 GCA_041744015.1 Cryomorpha sp.
GTTTTGTCAAAACCATAAATAATTTCATCACACCATCACCATTTAACTAGTACTCCCCGCGCCCTTTTTCTTTAATCAACTGGTTGTTTGATTGAAAATGTTCCTGAAATAGATACCGATTCTTCAAGAATGAAATTTTCGAATGTACCGTCGAAAACAGCATTAAATGATGCATATGAAACGCCAAATCGAGTATCCAAAACAAGGTTACTCATCGAAATCGTCCCCAATGTGCTTATATAATTTATATTACCGTTTTCATCTGGTACATTAAGCATGATCACGGAGTGGGTCCCTTCATCTTGTATGTCCAGGGGTTGAATGATATTATCTTCTAAATGAACTGATAGGGTGAAAGTTATGCCCTGTATATAATCTTCTCCGGAAGTGACAGTTATACGTTGGGAATTTTCGTATGAAAATGATACAGCAGCCAAAAGTTCATTGGCAATAACTCCCGAAAATGTCTCTCCATTCAGCGGCCCCCCCGTTACAGTGAAACTATATGTATGGTCACCGCTAGCAGCTGGTGGATTGGGATTTTTATTGGTTCCGCTGTCATCGTCCTTATTGCATGAAACCAAGGAAAGAACCAAAAAAGCAACAAATAGAGCAGCATATTTACTTTTCATCATTCTATATATTTTACAATGTAAAAGTATATACAGAATAGCCTGATTTCCAGTTTGACTGTACACCTGGTCCGTTTGACTGTACAGGAGTTACAAAACGTCCATCAGTCCGTCTTTTTTGTTCCGCGCCACAGGTACGATGTCCCCGTTGCACATTGTGAGTTCCCCACCTTTTCCCTTGTGGTACGACTGTGTCATGGTGAGATTTACTATATGGCTGTGATGGGTGCGGAAGAAGTCGGTGATTGGCAGTAATTGCTCCAAAGCACCCAGGGATTTTGTGTAAAGTGCTGATCGATCTGTAAAAACAATGTTGGTGTAATTTCCCGATGCTTCCATCCGTATGATATTTGTTGGGTCTATCAGTTCGAAGCCGGTGGAAGTCGGCAGGCGCAATCGGAATTTATGACCCGATTGAAGAGATACATGTGCAAATAATTCAGCCAGCTTTTTGGACAGCACACCATTTTCGGATTTCTGTTGATACTTTTTCAGCACTGCTTCGATGTCATCCTTTTCGATTGGTTTCAGCAGATAGTCAAGTGCATTTAACTTAAAAGCCGCCAGCGCGTATTTGTCAAATGCCGTGGTGAATATCACATCAAAATCAGGGTCTGGAATACCTTCAAGCAGCTCCAGGCCTGTAAGCCCGGGCATGTGTACATCGAGAAAGAGCAGGTCCAATTCATTGGCTTCGATATATGCTTTACCCTCCACGGGATTGGTAAAAGTGGCAAGCACCTGTACAGAGACATCCTGTCGTTTGAGAAGCCATTGCAGAGCGGTGATGCAGTGCATTTCATCGTCGATTATTACTGCCTTGATCATATGGTGAATGTCAGAATAATTCTCGTGCCAATTCCTATTCCTGTTGAATCGCGCAAGTCAAAGATATCCATTGATGCCGGTTTTCCGGCAAGGGTTTCGGCTTTGAGCCGCTCGTTGATCATATCCATGGCGTGAGAGGTGCGCTGCGTATCACTGTTTGTGCTACGACCATGTCCATTGTCTTCCACCACCACTTCGAGTTCTGACGCGGTTTTTTTCCTGAATAAAATCTGTAAGAATGGTTCTCTTTGCAGATTATTAAGCCCATGCCAGATTGCATTTTCCACCAGAGGCTGTATTACCATACCGGGTATTTTTATTTTATCCGGGCGCACTGCCGTGTCTGTCTCCAGGGAAGTGTTTACAGATCTGTTCATGCGCAACTCTTCGAGTGCAATGTACAGCCTGAGCATATCGATCTCGTCTTGCAAGGAGGTTTTTTGACTGCGGGAAAGGTCGAGCACAAGTCGCATAAGCTTCCCGAATTTTCCAATGTAGTCTATCGCTTCTTCATCCCGGCCTTCCATGATGCAGGTGCGGATGGAATTGAGGCAATTGAATATGAAATGCGGATTCATTTGTGCTCTTATCGCTTTCATTTCAAGATTATTGACTTCGATAAGATGTTCCCGGCGCAATTTTTCCTGCCTTCTTATCTGGCGCACTTTTAGAAAGTAAATCAATACGAAAATGCCCGCCAGCACAATGATGATAAGTGCGCGAAACCAGTTGGTTTGCCAATAGGGCGGCTGAATAATTACCCACTTGCTCAGGGTACTACTGTCGTCAGTTGCCGCAGCCGGTTTTACCAGAAATTTATAATTTCCAGGTGGAATACCTGTGTAATAGGCCTCTGGCAATTCAGATGTGAAATGCCAGATGTTTTCATAACCTTCAAGCTGGAATTTATAAAGGGTTTTTTCCGCTTTTATGAAAAATGGTGCCGCAAATTCGAAACGTATATAGTTTTGAAAATAGGGGAGTTGTATCGAGTCATTACCACAGGGATCAGATACCTGACGCAGGGATTCACCCATTACTGAAATATCGGTAAACACCGGTTTTGCAGCCTCTATATTGCCAAAAAGAGCCGGATCGATTTCTGCAAGATGGGTAGACTGGCCGAGAAGAAAATTAGATGGGGCATG
>JBGTLS010000574.1:0-12440 GCA_041744015.1 Cryomorpha sp.
TCAAAGCGGGTGCAAATGTACGGGCATTTTTGAATTGCACAAGATACCTGCGAAAGTTTTTTTCAAATAATTAACCCCAGATTCATATTCAGTTGATTTAGACCTTCATGGATTTGACCGGGAGAGTGAAATAATTTTTCCTCGCATCACACCGGGGGCTTCCTGTGCAAAATTTACAATGTAAGCGGCCATATCAGAAGGACTGCTCGAAGCCGGAACGCCGGGAAAGGCTGTTTTAAACATTTCGGTTTCCACACTACCCAATGCCAGACAGTTGAACACATGGTCCGTATCCTTAAATTCTTCAGACCACATTTCCGTCAAACAATTCAGGGCTGCCTTGCTGCTACTATAAGCTGACAATCCGGGAAACTTCATACTTCCCTGCACACCGCCTACACTGCTCACATTAATAACATGCGCAGCCTCCATAACCGGAAGCAGTTTTTGCGTAAGCAAAAAAGGGGCAAAAACATTGATCTCATATACCGATCGAAGTTCAGCGGGTGTGATTTCAGCAAAGGGCTTGTATACCAATCCTCCCGCATTGTGAATTAAATAACCCAGCGGAGGCATATCCCGGAGTTCATTAAATACAGTCTCAAGCCCATCTTCAGAAGTGATTTGGACATTGACAATACGCAACCTTCCAGGCCATTGGATTTCCAATTTGTCCAGGTCGGCAGACCCCCGCGTAACGGCTAGCACCTCGCATCCCGTATTTTCTAAAAATTTTTCCACCAGGGCATATCCCAATCCGCGACTGGCACCCGTTATACAGACAGTGCGATTCTTTTCGTTATTCATTACTTTTGTTGTAAACACAAATATACATGAAGATTATTCGGGTACACAGGTTCATAGTCGTGCTCTTACTCGGGCTTTTCACTATTACCGCTACGCATGCGCAGGAAGAAAAGAATGAAAATCCATACGCCGGTTTGCCCTTTAAAGACCGGATTTTTATAGGTGGAGATTTTGGACTCAGCTTCGGTACGTTTACGTTTATCCGCATTGCTCCTATGCTCGGTTACAATATCAATCAACGACTGGCAGTAGGCGCCGGACCCTCTTACCAATATTTTAGTGACAACCGATTTACCCCGAAATTTTCATCGAGCATCTATGGAGGAGGCACGTTTGCCCGATACTTCATATTCGAAAGTATTTTTCTTCAGGCCGATTTGGAGATTCTCAATCTGGAAGAAAGACGGGCCAGGCTTGATCCTTTCGGTGAACTATACCGCAACCGGGTGACCATTCCTGTGCTGTTTGTGGGAGGTGGCTATAGCCAAAGGGTGGGAAACAGTGGATTTTTTATTGGCGCCTTTTACGATGTGATCGGGGATATCAATTCCCCCTACCCTAACAATATCGCTCTTCGCATGGGTGGTTTTTTTGGATTTTAGTGGCCTTTTGGCAAAAAGGTCTAAAATAAAATGGGGGAATACACATACATTCATTTTCCCCCACACAGCTAATAAATCAAAATCTTTTAATTGGTCTGGACAACTAATAGAAGATTATCCACAACTTCCAGTGCCGCATCGTAATTTGGTTCGTGGGTGATGTCGTCCACCATTTCCACAAATTTGACTTCATTGTTTCCATCCAACACAAAAACCACACGGGCACTCAAACCTTTCATCTTGCCATCTGCCATCGCTGTTTTGTATCTTTCTGTAAAATTGCCCCGGAAATCGGATGCATTTTCAATGTTTTCAATGCCTTCTGTGGCACAAAACCGCTTCATGGCAAATGGTAAATCTTTTGAAACGACGATACCCACAGCTTCCTTCCTTGAAGAAAGTTCCTTGCTGAAACGTTTCGTTTCCGTCTGGCAAACGCCCGTATCCAGGCTTGGCACCGCGATTATAATTTTCACACGGTCTCCGTGATCGCTCAGCGATTTTTCCGAAAGGTCCCCACGTACATAGGTGAAATCTGGTGCAATTGCACCAATTTCGGGTATATGACCTGACAATTGAACTGGATTTCCTTTAAATTTAGTCGTATTCATAATCATTTCAATTTTTATGAAGGACTAACAAGGAAACCGGACGGCAGTTTTGATTGTAATTTTTTATTATCAAAGATTGGCATGCCCATCAGAGTAAAACCCATCTGAGTTCAATTCATACAAGACTGGCATACACTCAGGAGTTGGAATGCTCTGGAAAAGGGTTTACTCTATACCTCGGGAAAACTTACAGATTTATTCTGCCAGCTGTGTTTCCATTTTTCTCTCCAGGGCATGGTTGTAAATGTGAGACGCATCGTCGATAAATCCAAAATGCTGATCATCCACCACCATTTTGCCTCGGGTAACGTGTCCGAGCAGGGTAAATGGCACTTTGGTTGCCAACATGGTTTCGATGAAAGCGTCTTCCATTTCACCGGGAAGTGAAACGATGATGCGACTTTGCGCTTCTCCAAAAAGGAAAGCATCCATGCGCACATCGGCATCGCTGGTAATGTCGAATCCAAGTCCGCGGTGCATGCCCATCTCAACCAGGGCAGTGTACAATCCACCATCGGAAATATCGTGGGCCGCACTGATCAATCCCTCTGAAATGAGTTTTTTTACCGCCGTTTGTACTTCCAATTCCCGGTCAATGTCAAAATGAGGGGCAGGGCTTTTTTTCACGCCGAAGTGCGTGACCAGGTATTCACTTGAAGAAATGTCTTCCACTGACTCTCCAATCAAAAAGATCAGGTCGCCCTTTTCCTTAAAATCAAGGGTCATCATTTTTCTTTTGTCCTTAATAATGCCGATCATTCCGATGGTAGGGGTTGGAAAAACCGGAATGGTTTCTTTTCCTTCACTCTGAGTCTGGTTATAAAAACTCACGTTACCTCCAGTGACGGGCGTATTGAACTTTAAACACGCCTCTCCCATGCCTTCAATGGCTTTGACGAACTGCCAGTACACTTCCGGATTGTACGGATTACCAAAATTCAAACAGTTTGTAATGGCTGAAGGCTCTCCACCCGTACACACGATGTTTCGTGCCGCTTCCGCAACTGCGATGGCGGTTCCCTTTTTTGGGTCGGCATGAACGTAACGCGCATTGCAGTCGACCGTCATTGCGAGCGCGCTTTTCACACCTTTAATATTGGCCACTCCGGCATCAGAAGGCTTGTTGGTGCTCATGTTGCGGGTGCCCACCATGGTATCGTATTGCTGGTACACCCAACGTTTTGATGCGATATTAGGCTGACCAATTAATTTCATTCCCACTTCAGCCAGATTTTTGGGCATCTGAACCTGGGAAATATCAAATTTCTGGTGCTCTGCAAAATAGGCCGGCTCTTTAAATGGACGATCGTACACCGGAGCACCGCCACCGAGGACAAGATCCCAGGCTGGAACATCGGCCACCAATTGTCCCTGCATATAATAATGCAACCGACCTCCCACTGTCACTTCGCCGATCTGTACCGCATTGAGATCCCATTTGTCAAATATTTCTTCCACCACGTGCTCCTGTCCTTTATGCACCACCACGAGCATGCGCTCCTGAGATTCTGACAGCAAAATTTCAAAAGGCTTCATATCTTTTTGCCGGGTCGGTACTTTGTCAAGGTCGATGCGCATTCCAAAGCCTTTTGTGGCGCTCATTTCGCTGGTGGAACACGTAATTCCGGCTGCGCCCATATCCTGCATGCCCACGATCGCGTCAGTTTTGGCCAATTCCAGACTGGCCTCGAGCAGCAATTTTTCCTGAAAAGGATCACCCACCTGTACCGATGGCAAATCCATGGCCGAATCGTCTGAAATATCTTTTGAGGCAAAAGAGGCGCCGTTGATACCATCTTTTCCCGTGGCAGAACCGACGATGTAAACAGGATTTCCGACACCATAAGAGGTGGCCGAGATCATGTCTTTGGCATTCATAATTCCCACGCTCATCGCATTCACGAGCGGATTGGTTTGGTAAGATTCATCAAAAAACACCTCACCACCGAGCACTGGAATTCCGAATGCATTGCCGTAATCGCCGATGCCTTTGGTAACGCCCCGTAGAAGCCACTTTGTATGCTCATTGTCAATCGATCCGAAACGCAGTGAATTGAGCTGCGCAATGGGTCGGGCACCCATGGTAAAAATATCCCTGTTGATGCCCCCTACTCCGGTGGCTGCACCCTGATAAGGCTCAATCGCCGAAGGGTGGTTGTGTGATTCAATTTTAAAAGCACAAGCCAGTCCATCGCCTATATCCACCAATCCGGCATTTTCCTGACCGGCTTCCACAAGGAGGTGAGGTCCCTTTCGCGGAAGGGTTTTCAGGTACCTGATCGAATTTTTGTAAGAACAATGCTCCGACCACATGATGGAAAAAATACTGAGCTCTGTGAAATTCGGTGTGCGACCGAGCACTTCTTTAATTTTTTCAAATTCTTCCGGCAGAAGTCCTAAATCTTTTGCCTGATCGAGTGTCGCTAAGTCCTGGGTAATGGTTTCCATGTAGTGATTTTTGTGATCGATAATGCTGGGGCAAAAGTACGCAAATAATTATGCCTGCCTGAGCACAGGAAGCACACTTCGATACCGGAAACATCAATTTCCCCAGTCTCACAAATCCAATTAATTTAGTCCGAAAATTCGCTTTGGAAATCCTGCTGACACTCGTCTACACTTTTATATTTTCTGCTCTCATTCTCAAAGGAAGATTTTTTAAAATTTCCGGAATCAAACGTAAGTACCTCCTCGGTGCGTTTTACCTAAAAGTTTTGTTTGGTGTAGCCCTCTCATTCGTGTACACTGATTATTACACTGATCGGAAAACCGGAGATACGTACAAATTCTTTGACGATGCCAAGGCGATCCATGCCAGTCGCGAAAAAGGATTTGACACCTATATAAAGGTGCTTACGGGTTATGGTTTGGAAAATGATTCCGTGGCACTGGAATATTACCAACAAACTTTACATCTCGATCGGCAATATCAGGTGGGATTTGTCAATGACAATGCCACCGTAGTACGATTGAATGCAGTGCTCATGTGGTTTTCTTTCGCATATTATCAGGTCCACACCGTTTTTTGGTGTTTCCTATCCTTCATCGGCCTTTCAGCCATATTAAAAGTGCTGGTCAAATATTTCCCGCGGAAAAAAACGGCGATGTTTTTTTCCGTTTTCCTGTTGCCAACTGTTCTGTTTTGGGGTTCAGGGGTATTGAAAGAACCGATTTTTCTGCTTGGTCTTGGATTGTTTGTATTGGGCTTTTTCAGATTCATTTATGGAAAATGGTCGGGATGGGATTTGATGGCTATACTAGTCGGCCTGCTCCTGCTCATTTTTGCAAAGGGCTACGTATTGTGGTGCATTCTTCCTGCCTGTTTTGGTTTGCTTTTGGCAAAAATTACGGGTGGGCGCCGGTTCTGGCTGTGGTTTGGCATACCTCATTTTGCGGGACTTCTGTTGCTGTTCGTCCTTCCGGAAATGGATCCAAATCTGAATATTGCCGATTATATGCGGCAAAAACAGGAAGCTTTTTACAACGTTGGAGCCAGCAGCGATGCAGGCTCAATGCTGGATGTAGCTCCTATTGACAGTCCCAGGGCTGTAATAACAGAGGCTCCGGCGGCAATCGTAAACACCTACCTGCGGCCCTGGCCATGGGAATGGAGCAAGATATTGTACATCCCTGCTGCGCTCGAAAATTTAATTCTAATCATTTGTCTCGTCGTGATGGCCTGGAATTTCAGATGGCCATATGGTCTGGAGATACCCATTTTTGCATTTTGCCTTAGTTTCGTGCTCATTTTGGGCGTACTTGCGGGTGAAGTAGTGCCGATATTGGGCGCTTTGGTGCGGTACAAAATGCCCTCGCTGATTTTCCTGTTTGTAGCCATTTTCATCTGCACGGACCACATTATGTTGCAACGCCGGCTGCCCTTCATCCGGCGAATTATTAGAAAATTATGAAAAAAACCATATTGATCACCGGAGCCACAGCAGGATTTGGTGAAGCCATGGCGCGCGCATGCGCCGCTGAAGGACACAGAATCATCATCACAGGCCGCCGGAAAAAAAGGCTCGACAAACTGAAATCAGAGATTGAAATTTCCGATAATTCCGGGGTTTTTATACTTCCATTTGACGTGCGGGATCAATCGGCCGTTAATACAGCCATCACTTCCCTTCCGGAAAATTGGCAAAATATTGATGTGCTCATCAACAACGCCGGACTTGCACGTGGCAAATCATTTCTGGAAGCCGGTGAATCTGCTGATTGGAACGAGATGATAGATACCAATGTAAAAGGACTGCTTTACGTGACCCGCGCTGTGATTCCATTTCTGAAAAATTCAAAAGCCGGACATATTATAAATGTTGGTTCGATCGCCGGAACAGAAGTATATCCCGGCGGAAATGTCTATTGCGCTTCAAAACACGCCGTCAACGCTTTGTCCAAAGCCTTGCGCATTGAACTTTTGAAAGATGCGATTCGGGTAAGTCAGATTCGCCCGGGTTTGGCTGAGACAGAATTTTCGGTGGTGCGCTATCACGGCGATGCTGAAAAAGCTGCGCAGGTATACAAAGGATTCGAAGCGCTGATCGCGGAAGATATCGCTCGGGTGGCCCTGTTCATTCTCAATTCTCCGGCTCACGTGTGCATCAATGATATCGAAGTTACTCCCACAGCGCAGGCAAACGCATATTTGCTCAATAAGTCAGAATGAAAAATTTATTACTTCTGGCCCTCCTGGCCGCTCTCACAGGCTGTTTCAAAAGTGAAGATGCCGATTTGGTAGTGCACAATGCAAACATTTACAGTGTGGATGAAAATTTTACGACCCATCAGGCTATGGCTATTCGCGACGGAAAAATCATCGAACTCGGCCCGGAGCGTGAAATTCTGAATCGTTATAATGCCAAAGAAAAACTCGACGCCCGGAAAATGTGGGTTTATCCCGGATTTATTGATGCCCACTCCCATTTCCTGGGTTATGCCCGAAACAAAGGCGAACTCGCCCTTTGGCAGGTGACATCCGAAACGGACATGATCTCAAAGGCGGCGGCTTTCGCAAAAAAAAGTGACCGACATTGGATCGTAGGGCGCGGTTGGGATCAAAATCTTTGGGATAATAAAAATTGGCCCACGCGAACCGTTTTGGACAGCCTTTTTCCCGACAGGCCTGTATACCTCACACGCGTAGATGGCCACGCAGCGCTTGTGAATGCCGAAGCGCTGCGCCTTGCCGGAATCGACTCCAACACCAGGATATCGGGTGGAGCTGTTTTGTTGGACGCGAATGGAGAACCTACTGGGGTGTTAATCGACCGGGCCAAGGATTTGGTAAAGAACATCATCCCCCAGGTTTCCGGCGATCAGTTGATAAAGCTGATCAAAGAAGCCGAAGCTGATTGTTTCGCAGCAGGTTTGACAGGTGTGACCGATGCCGGCATTAAGGTAAAGGAAGTGGGATTGCTCGATTCTCTACACAAGGCTGGCCAGCTTTTTATTGGGATTAATGCATTTCTAAATCCTGAGAATACGAGTCTGGATTTCATGCAAAATGGACCCTACGTCACAGATCTGCTTTCTGTCCGATCTATCAAACTTTACAGTGATGGGGCCCTTGGATCGCGCGGAGCACTTCTGAAAAAACCTTATTCCGACGATCCCGAAAACAGGGGACTGGTGCTGATGACGGACTCCACAATCACATTTTGGGCCGAAGCATGTCTCAAAAATGGATATCAACTTTGTACCCACGCCATCGGCGATTCGGCCAATGCCTGGATACTTCACCGATATGCGGATTTTTTGATGGAAATCAATGATCTGCGCTGGCGTATCGAACATGCCCAGGTAGTAAGTCCTGAAGACCATCATTTCTTCAGGGATTTTGGTATTATACCTTCTGTGCAGCCCGTGCACGGTACAAGCGATGGTGCCTGGGCGGAAACCCGACTCGGTTCCGAACGAATTTCGCACGCATATGCTTACGAAAGCCTGCGCAAAACACTAGGCATTCTTCCACTGGGCACAGACTTTCCGGTAGAATCCATCTCCCCCATCGACAATTTTTATGCTGCGGTATTCCGCAAAAAGATTTCTGAATCTGAAGGCATTCCATTTCTTCCCGAAGAAGCACTATCGCGTGAATCAGCGCTACGCGGACTGACCATTTGGGCGGCGCTTTCCGCATTTGAAGAAGAAAAAAAAGGTAGTCTCGAAACCGGTAAATTTGCGAATTTCGTGCTTTTGGACCGGGATCTAATCAATGCGTCTGAACCCGAAATTGCCAAAACGAAGGTGGTGGCAACTTATGTGCGGGGTAAAAAGATGAACTAAATCTGAATTCGATTTTGGAGGCTCTGTCTAAATGCACGATGTCAGCCAGATTAGCCGACATCGTGCACCTAAACCTGATCAGTACAAAAATCCAAAAAGCCACAATGGCACTGTGCTACCTGAGCCATATTCAATATCGTCCAGGGCCAGGAAACCATTTGGCGTAGCGCCCAGTTGCTTCCGGTTTTTATTTTTCCCGCCAACCTCAAAAGTGTACTTCTCATCCACAAGAAAATCTCCCTGGGTCGGGAAATTGAGTTTGTGTTTAAATCCCACCTGATTTGCAAAAAACGTTTCGCGTAAAGCGCCTGTATCCACCATCCGGGGAGAAAACATAAAAGCCAGATTCGTATTGTCCAAAAATAATTTATTGGGCTTTTGCAGTTGCGAAATCCCCTCTCCCTTTTTGTACAGATTGATCAGCAATCCCGCTTCCTGCAAAAAATGGACGTACTGCAGAAGTGTCGTTCTGTTGATTCCGATGCGCTCGCTGAGTTTGCTCATATTGGGTGTGAAGGGTGTCGATTCTGCCAAAATTGCCAGCACCTGACGCATCTTAGCGATGTAAGCCACGTCCAATTGTCGCAATTGGGGCAACTCGATCTCCAGAATCAAATTCACCACATTCTCCAGTTTGGAAAAATACAGCTGTTCTGATTCCTTAAAGAACGGGTAGTAACCGTGGTGCAGGTACTTTTGGAAATGGGCAAAGGGTTTGACCTTTTCAAGAATTGTTGGTGCAATATCTGCGTGATGCGAAAGAACATCCGCCAGAGAAACCGCCGGTAATTCAATTCCCCCTTCCAAAGCCAGGTATTCCCGAAATGAGAGACCCTGAAGCGAAAATACCACAGCGCGCCGGCTTAAATCGGCCCGTGCATTTAAAATTTCCAGCAGGGATGATCCTGTGAAGATCACACGCAATTCACTAAAATCGTCGTAGATATTTTTCAGTTCCTGTGCCCAGCGCGGGTATTTATGTACCTCATCCACGAGCAACGTACGTCCTCCTTTTTTCATAAAAGTTTCGGCAAGTTCATACAACGTATGATTGGCAAACCAGAAATTATCCAGGCTCACGTAAAGAACTTCCGTTTGGAAATTGGGTTGATTGATTGCGTATTGCAGAAGCAAAGTGGTTTTTCCAATTCCTCTCGCACCGCGTATACCCAGCAATCTGTGATCTGTATTCAAAAAATCCAGTGCAGACCGCACGAATGTGAATTTCAAACCAGCTAAGAGACGTTGGTATTTTTCAATAAACTCTTCCATATTGTTTAGTTTGATAAACAAATATACAATAAATTGTTTACCCCATTAAACAAAATAATAAAAATCCGTATACTGCACTATACAACATTAGAAGATCACGTCAATTACATATTCCTCCTATACTGCCCGCCGACCTCAAAAAGCGCTTCAGTAATCTGACCCAGTGAACAAACCTTGGTCGCTATCATAAGTGCTTCAAAGACATTTTCGTTGCGCAGTGCTGATTCCTGAATTTTTGAAAGTGCGGCTGCTGCGACTTTTTCTGTTCGCTTGTGCAACTGGTTGCGCGTTTCGATCTGGTCTTCTTTCTCTTCTGTGGTGGCACGGATTACTTCGCCTGGGGTGACAGTCGGGCTGCCTTTTTTGCTCAGGAAAGTATTTACACCGATGAGCGGGAGCTCACCGGAATGCTTTTGCATTTCGTAATACATACTCTCTTCCTGAATCTGACTGCGCTGATACATCGTTTCCATGGCGCCAAGGACTCCTCCCCTTTCCGTAATGCGGTCAAACTCGGCGAGCACGGCTTCTTCCACAAGGTCGGTCAGTTCTTCGATGATAAATGCACCCTGAATAGGGTTTTCATTTTTCGTTAGTCCCAACTCTTTGTTAATGATCATCTGGATGGCGATGGCACGGCGCACCGATTCCTCAGTGGGTGTCGTGATGGCTTCGTCGTAGGCGTTGGTGTGCAGCGAATTGCAATTGTCGTAAATCGCGTACAGCGCCTGGAGCGTGGTGCGAATGTCGTTGAAATCAATTTCCTGTGCGTGAAGCGATCGTCCCGATGTCTGGATGTGGTATTTCAACATTTGTGCACGGGGATTGGCTCCGTATTTCTGCTTCATGGCCTTGGCCCAGATACGGCGGGCCACACGGCCGATTACCGCATATTCCGGATCGATTCCATTTGAGAAGAAGAAAGAAAGGTTGGGACCAAAGGCATTGATATCCATTCCCCGACTGAGGTAGTATTCCACGTAAGTGAATCCGTTGGAAAGCGTAAATGCCAACTGGGTAATCGGATTGGCTCCTGCTTCCGCAATATGGTAACCTGAAATGGAGACGCTGTAAAAATTGCGCACCTGCTGGTCAATGAAATACTGTTGCACATCACCCATTAGTCGTAGAGCAAATTCAGTACTGAATATACAGGTGTTCTGGGCCTGGTCTTCTTTAAGGATATCAGCCTGAACGGTACCACGAACAACAGAAAGGGTGCGGGCTTTGATTTTTTCATATACATCGGCGGGTAACACTTCGTCACCGGTAACACCGAGGAGCATAAGGCCCAGACCATTGTTGGTTTCAGGAAGTTCTCCGCGATAAATGGGACGGTCAAAGCCGAGATCGGCGTATTTCTTTTTGATCTTCGCTTCGATCTCTGATTTCAGTTCGTGCTCCATTATATATAGTTCGCATTGCTGATCGACGGCGGCATTCATGAAAAAGCCGAGCAGCATGGGAGCAGGACCATTGATGGTCATACTCACCGAAGTGGTGGGCGCGCAAAGGTTAAAACCTGAATAAAGTTTTTTGGCATCGTCGAGACAGCAAATGCTCACCCCACTGTTGCCGATTTTTCCATAAATATCCGGGCGGTGATCTGGATCGTGGCCATAGAGGGTCACAGAATCGAATGCGGTACTGAGTCTTGCGGCGGGCATACCCACGCTCACGTAGTGAAAACGCCGGTTTGTGCGTTCCGGTCCACCTTCACCGGCAAACATCCTGGTCGGATCTTCGCCAACGCGTTTGAATGGATAAATTCCGGCAGTGTAAGGAAATTCTCCCGGCACATTTTCCTGGAGGGTCCAGCGCAATATGTCACCCCAGCTTCGGTAGCGGGGCATGGCAATTTTGGGAATCTGAAGGTGTGAGAGTGACTCGGTATGCGTGGCGACTTTAATCTCTTTGTCTCGCACTTTAAAAATATACTCAGGATCTTTGTAGCGCTTTTTTAGCGATTCCCATTGTGCGATCAAATCCCAATTGCGCGGATCGAGATCCTTTTTGATTTCTTCAAATTGATTGTCGAGCGTGCGAACTACTTCTTCTGCATCTTCAGATACATCTTCTACCAGAAGTTTATCAGGACCGCCAAAAACACGGATACTCTGATAAAGCCCGTATAATTTGTCGGCGATTTCCGCCTGCTGACCTTCCCATTTGTCGAAAGCGCGGTTGTTTTCAGAAATTTCCGAAAGGTAACGTGTGCGGTCCGGAGGTATGATGAATATTTTCTCCGACATTTCGCTCGAAACGCCGAAGCTGGTATTGAGGTCAACCCCGGTTTTTTCCACCAGGGTCTGCATGATTTTCCGGTAAAGGCTGTTCATGCCCGGATCGTTGAATTGCGAAGCAATCGTTCCAATTACCGGAAGGTCTTCATCTTTTGCATCCCAAAGCTGGTGGTTGCGGCGGAATTGTTTTTTCACATCGCGGACTGCGTCGAGTGCGCCGCGCTTGTCAAATTTATTGACGGCGATCACGTCGGCAAAATCGAGCATATCGATCTTTTCCAGTTGTGTAGCCGCGCCATATTCAGGGGTCATCACGTATAGTGAAATATCGCTGTGATCTAAAATCTCGGTATCACTTTGGCCGATTCCGGAAGTCTCGAGTATGATCATGTCAAACTTGGCAGCTTTGAGGATGCTCACTGCATCGGCCACGTGTTTGCTCAAGGCTAAATTGCTTTGTCGCGTAGCAAGGGAGCGCATATACACCCGCGGATGTTTTACAGAATTCATACGAATCCGATCACCGAGTAAGGCGCCACCTGTTTTACGTTTTGACGGATCCACTGAAATAATTCCTAGGGTTTTGTCTTCGAAATCAGTTAGAAACCTGCGGATCA
>JBGTLS010000575.1:0-2803 GCA_041744015.1 Cryomorpha sp.
TTTTCGGCTTTCGCGTATAGACTTCCGCAGATCCCGTTTGGCTTCTTTCATTGAGGTCGCAAAAACCGGGGCTTTCTCCTGAACATTCTGATGACTTTCAGTTGAAATTGGCGCGTCAGTCGCTGCGTTTCGATTCGGTAGAATATCGGCTTGCGATATTTCTGTTCGCACGGAGGCAGACAAATCCAATGGTTGAACCTGGTGGCTTTCCCGAGCTGAGCCAATCAATTCCTTCGGACTGGCTTCTGCCGTCATCATTTTTGTGGTTTTGGATTCATTCTTTTGACGGAAGTCGACATGATATCCTTTGGTATATTTTCTCTTTTTCACGATTGCATTGCTGCCCAAATCGGAACTGGAACTGCAAGATGAGAAAATGGCTGCAATAAAAAGAACGGGTAAAATGCGTAGTACATATGTTTTCATTGGATAATTATTAGTGGTTAAGAATTCGAAGCTAATTGATTAATGCCGGGAAACCTGATCAATGCGAGGGAATTAACAATATCCAACATTCTTTATATAAAATGTTTTTTTTTTCCAAAAGCATGTTTAACTACGGTTTTATCAGGGATTTTGTATACATGGCTGATCTGCTTGAACATTAAATTCTCATGTCTGAATTCATTCAATATTTTTCTACAAATACGTTTTACAATTATTCACATAATGACTGATCGGAAATTGTACAGGCAATCATATCTATGCAATTTTTCTATTTCCTGAAAATAAAAAACCCAAAACCGATATTCATCGCGTTTTGGGCTTCGTTTATTTTAACGAACGTAAATTTACATCCTTCTTCTTTTTGGCTTTTCAAAACCACCTTTGCGATCTGATGATCCGCCCCGGTTTGAACTCCGATCCGAATTCCGGTCGGCTCCGCGCTCGCCTGAGCGTCTTTCAAATCTCGGCTGATCGTCAGGAGATCGTTCAAACCGCGATTTCATATCGCCACCACCCTCTTCAGCGCGGTTGACTTTGAGTTTGCGGCTGCCGAACTGGTATCCGTTCAAAGCTTTGCTCACCATTTGTGCGTTGCTGGCCTCCACGCCGATGATCGTCCTGTCATTTTTAATATCGATGCGTCCGAATTGGATTGAATTGTCACCGGTGGCCTCATTGATAAGCCCCATTAAACTATTCGGTTTAATGTTTTGTGTTGCACCCACATTGATTTCCAGATCGGTAAAATTGGCATTGCTTCGTCGTCGTTCCGGTCTTTCCTCCGGACGGTCAAAATCTCTCGCTTTCGTATAATCCCTTTCGGAACGACTGCTTCTATCTGACCCGCGGTTGCTTTCTCTTTCTGTTGAATAAGCGCGTGCGGGTCGGGCACCTTCTCTCCCACCTCTGCCGCGGTCTGAAGAAGTATTCCGGTCAGATCCCCGCGATGATCCGCGATCGCCTCCACGGGCTGGTCTGCGATCTTCCCACTCTCGGTTGCTCACGCGTCCCGGATCGATATTGATATCCGAATTATTGGCGTCTTCTTTGACATTTTGCCTGAAAGACCATTTTACCCACTGTTCGATAATCTGCTCTCGCGAAAGGTCTTCAAAAAGCAGGTGAACTTCTGCAGGCAGTGGACCCATGGATGCCAGTTTGGCTTCGATCGACAGCAATTCTTCCGTTTGTTTTACCACGTGTAACCGACCAATTTCGTTGCCGGTAGGCACTTTTAGAAGGTTGAATTGTTTTCCGGTCACTTTTTCAAGTTCGCGGACACGACTTTTTTCGCGGCCATGGAGGATGGAAATACAGGAACCGCTTTTTCCGGCCCGACCGGTACGCCCACTTCTGTGCACATACACTTCAAGGTCGTCAGGCAGATTGTAATTCACTACGTGCGTCAGGTCTTCCACATCAAGGCCGCGAGCTGCCACATCCGTTGCCACGAGCAGTCTCAGGTTTCCCTTCCGGAAATCACCCATCACCTGATCGCGTTGTTGTTGCGACATATCGCCGTTGAGCGCTTGTGCAGGATATCCCTTTCGGGCAAGTTTTTGAGCTATATCAGTGGTTTCAATACGCGTTCGGCAAAATATAACTCCATAAAAATTGGGATGCATATCGATGATTCTGCTCAAAGCCTCAAACCGGTCTTTGGCATTCACCATATAATAGTCGTGGCTGATATTTGCCGCTCCCTCGTTTCGTTTGCCGATGCTGACCCGCTTCGGATCGTTCATGTATTTCTTTGTGATAGACTCCACGCGTACAGGCATGGTCGCAGAAAAAAGCCATGTGCGTTTTTCGGAAGGTGTTTGTTTGAAAATGGTTTCCAAATCATCTTTAAAACCCATGTTCAGCATTTCATCGGCTTCATCGAGGACGAACCACTGTATGTTTTCCAATTTTAAAACGCCCCGGCTGATCATATCGACCACCCTTCCCGGTGTGCCAATGACGATTTGCGAACCTTTGTTGAGCTGTCTGCTTTGCACGCCGATCGGCGCACCACCATATACGGCAGTGATATACACGTTGGGGATGTATTTGGCGAAAGCTTCAAAGTCACCTGTAATCTGGAGACAAAGTTCCCTTGTAGGACAAAGAATCAATGCCTGTGTGCGCTTGTCGCTTGTGTCAATATGGTGCAAAAGGGGTAAACCGAATCCGGCAGTTTTACCTGTTCCTGTTTGCGCAAGGGCAATCAGGTCGGAGGGTTCGTCGTGCAACATGGGTAAGGTTTCTGCCTGAACAGGCGTAGGTGCCGTGAAGCCCATATCGGCTATAGCACGCAAAATCTCCGGGCGCAGGCCCGATTCTTCAAATGAAATCATGATTTGTTTTTAAATTG
>JBGTLS010000576.1:0-2405 GCA_041744015.1 Cryomorpha sp.
TTGGACATTTGGTTGTTTTTTTAAGCGGCCTGCGCCATTCACACAGGCCGCTTGATGTTGCTTGTTTAATGTTTGATTTTTATAAACTGTCCGTTGAACTATGACGTTCAACTTCTGAAAATGATTCAGGGCATGAAGTACATTTTAACCCATCATTTGTCATCATCCAGGTGTGATTTACCATTCTCCTGTCGTAAGTATTGGTAACATTCGGAATGTCATTTAGGATATCTGATGTTCGTTCAGTGAGATACACGGCTCTACCGACCGGCAAATAGAGGGTGTATCGCACTTTTTGATCCCGGAGCTTTGCCCCTTTAGGCAATGCGAAATACGGGTGAATGATCAGCGTATCATTGGAAACAGCGCTCTGCGTCTTCACCGCGGCAGCATTGTCCATGGCATCCTTCTGACCGCTGCCCGATGCGCTTCGTTTTATTTCCAATCGTGGTATGCTATCAGTTTGATTCATTGCTACGGTAAATCTGGTCTTTCCGAGGTACACTATATTTGTCGAATCCATTCCGGGAAATGTTACAGCACCGGAATAAAAAAATCTTCCACGCTCGAATCCTGATCGAAATTTGTAGACTGGCTCAGCTCCTCCATCGATATCAACCACGATTGTTTGCGCGGCTGGGAGTTCTAAGAGGACTTTTTCAGTATATTCAGTGTCGATGTGAAATTCTTTCATTAAAAGCCCGCCAGAGGTTACCAAAACCGTCACTGCACCAAACCACAACACCAGCAAAATCAAAGCGAGGTACCCCGGTATTTTCCTGTAGTCAAATATCAACCGGATGCCCACAAGCAAAAAAGCAAGCATTGGAATGAAAACGACAAAAAATATGCCAGCAATAAACAGATTTTGTTGCGTGGAGCTGATGAATGTGGCATCCATCAGACTCTGTACCTGATCATCTATAAAGAGACCATTATTGGCATACTTAAAAAAGGTTTCCCAGCCCAATAACGCACTGATTAAAAACATGATACCTCCGACGCCTGCGATGAAAAGCGCAACCCCGAGAATCTTGCCAATAAGTTGAACCAAAAGTCCCAGCACCCTTTCTATAAATCGGCCGAGAGATCGGATGAAATCACCTATTTCGTTTCCAACAGATCGGAAATGATCGGACTTAATGTCGTTTTTTTTTCCAAAATCTTTGATGTCCTCTTTTACATCCTCAAAGGATTCGGATACCTTTCGGGAAATATTCTCAACTGTCACAGGCTCTCCGTGCATTTCGAGTTTTTCTGCCGTGGTTTTTGCTTTTGGAATGATCACCGTCAGGATGATATAGATCAGCAACCCACTTCCGTAAAATACAAACATGATAGCGAAAATGGCGCGCAATATAATTGGATCCCAACCGAAATAGGCGCTTATACCACTACAGGTTCCAAAGAAAACCTTGTTGTCGGGATCGCGAAAAACGCGGCGGGCACCTGTGCGTCGGAATCGGTTTTCACTGCCGGTGGTAAATTCTCCGTCCGTTTCATCGGCATAATCTTCCGGTTGCCCCATGATGGCGATCACTTCATCCACATCGCCAATGGTGATAGCTTGCTTCTGAGGAGTGGTGCGTTCCAGGAACAATTCAGCTATCCGCAACTCAATATCTGCTATGATTTCATCCGTGCTCTCGCTTGCGCTAAAATAGCTTCTGATGGCCAGGAGGTAGGCATTGAGCTTGTCGTAGGCATTTTCTTCTATGTTGAAAACGCGGCCTCCAATGTTTACGCTGATTGTTTTATTCATGACGGTTGGTAATAATAGTTTGGTTGACGGCTAAGACGAGTTCTTCCCAGGTATCTGTAAGTTCTTTTAAGAAAATTTCACCGATGGGAGTAAGTCGGTAGTATTTTCGCGGGGGTCCTGATTTGGATTCTTCCCACCTGTAATCAAGTATCCCTGCATTTTTTAACCGTGTGAGCAGGGGATACAAAGTACCCTCCACTACAATTAGTTTTGATTTTTTCAGCGCATCGATGATATCCGATGGATACATCTCCTGTTGTTTGAGCAATTGGAGAATACAGAACTCCAAAACCCCTTTTCGCATTTGCGCCTGTGTATTTTCAATTTTCATATACCATTTGATTCATGACAATAGTGGCATTCAATTTCCTGACAAATGTATTTTAATTATGGTACTATGCAAAACAAAGTACCAATTATTTTTTTAGTACTATGATGAATGGTTGATGATGTGTATAAGTGGATTAAAAATGGGATGTTTTTGACTGTGAAACTTTTTTAAACCTGAGTAGGTATACCATTTTCAACATTGAAAGTGAATCATGAAAAAAGTTGTTATCATTTTATTGGCGGCTGTCGGGGCATTCATCATCCAATCCTGCGGTAGTTCTTATAAGGATTGCGGAGCTTATTCCAAACATGA
>JBGTLS010000577.1:0-5799 GCA_041744015.1 Cryomorpha sp.
GTCGGCGATTTCTTTGCTGCTGGCGCCTTTGAAGAGCGCTTCGAGCACTTCCTGTTCCCGGGTGGAGACGGTGATCGCGTGTTGCTGGTGGTCACGGATTTTTACCGCAAGGTCTTTGGCGATGGAAGGGCTGAAATAAAACCCATACGTGTCGAGGTGGATGATGGCCGAAGCCACGTCGGTGTTGCGCTCGCTCTTCACCATGTATCCGTGCACACCGAGGGTGATGCAGGGCACGATCACCTGAGGCGTGTCGTGCATGGTGAGCATGAGGATTTTGATATCGGGGTAAGCTGTGAGGATGCGCTCAGCGGTTTGCAGGCCGTTCATGGCTTCGGGATTGTTGCCGGAAGAGAGGCTGTAATCAAGCAGTACGACGTCGGGTCTGGATTCCACCAATTGCGCCAATGCCATTTCTCCGGTATGCGCCACATTGTTGATTTCAATTTGTTCGTGGCTGCCCAGAATCACGCGCAGGCCATCTGTGATAAGGGGGTGATCATCGACGATATTTACCTTCAACCGTTTCATACATTGGGGATTGAAAGATAGTATATTGTTCCATTCTCCGGACTGCTTTCCAAAATTAATTTCCCATTTATCTTTTCTGCGCGGAGCCGGACGTTCGAAAGTCCAATGCCCGCGTAGCTTTTCCCGGTGTCAAATCCTTTCCCGTTGTCTTTGAACCTGAATTCTATTGTGTCGTCTACTTCGATCGTGATCTCGATTTTCGAGGCGGCGGCGTGTTTCAGGCTGTTGTTGAGCATCTCCTGGGTGAGGGCGTACATTTCCTGTTGCAACATTTCGTCGGTTTCGTCCAGGGGTCCCTTGACGGATAAAGCGATTTTCAGGGCGTTGGATTCTTCGATGGCGCCGATGAGCTGTTTGAGCGCGACGGAATATCCGAATTTGGAAAGCGAACTCTGATAAAGATCGTGTGAAATGCGGCGCACTTCGTCCACGGCTTCATCGAGCAGAAAGCTGAGTTTTTCAAAACTTGTTTTTTGTTCAATTTTAATTTCTTCTATTTTTTTCTCGATGGTGCTGTTGTAGAGCTTGGCAGCAAATAAAATTCCTCCGAGGCGGTCGTGGAGTTCCTGTGAAATGCGCCGTCGTTCAGAATTCTGACCTTTTAAAAGGGAATTGACATTTTCGATTTCCTGTTTGCGGAGGAGGTCGTCTATTTTGCGCTCGTGGATTTCGTTCTCCTGTGCGGTGATGCGTTTCCGTTTCCGGTAAAGAAGGAATTTGTCAAATATAATCACCATAAGCATGAGCACCACCGCCGAGGAGGAAATGACGATATAGGATATTAAATCTTTGTTCGATTCCATATGATGCCGATGAGGGTGGTGAGGGACCAGAGGACGTAGGCGATGTCGTTTCCAATGGAAATTTGTATAGCAAATGGCTTTGATATATTGTAAGCTACAGGGATAGCGCTCATTGAAGAAACCATAAGTGTGTAATAAATCAAATTGGCCATTCCAAAAAAGAAAATGGGAGTTGAAGAGAATGCTTTATCCAAAACTATTTGCCTGAGATGAAGATATGATAGACCAACAGTGATAATTCCGGAAATAACGAGGACTTCAATATGTATATATCCGGAAACTGTTTCAAAATAATAGCCACCAATACTTATTAGAATGAATGCAATTATTCCAAGGATATTAAACTGTTTAACAGAAGTGATTTTTGAATTCAAATAATAAATCACCATGATAATTATTTTTTCAGTTGGACAAAACAGATTATAAACGTCCCCGCCGTTTTTTTTTGAAGCCCAATATAATTTGCAGTAAGGTCGGCGACAATATTTAAAAAATATAACCAAAACAATAAATCGCTCTTTGGTTGTGAGTTTATGAAAATACAAGAGTGAGACCATCCCGGCCATGATACAAATGGCTGTTGGGAAACGGATACGTTCAATTATCTCAATAATCACTTGTAGCGGTGCCAGGGCAAATATTCCTGGGATCATTTACTGCGTCACAGTGCGGGGGACAGCCATGCCCCACATCCAGAGCTTGTTTCCCATATCTGGTACCATCACCGGAATCTTCAAGTATGGGTTTGCCTGTGTTATCTCCAAATACAAAATATGGTACATGAACGATGTGACCAGTCTTTTCTATTTTAGCTGTTCCATGAACGATGTAAAGATGTGTCGGATTATAATTGGTGTTTTGGGAATAAAATTGGTTTAATTCTATTCCATGATGAAAAACCATAAAGGGATGGTCGGCATGTAAAACGGTTGAATTGGGGTTTACTCTGAGGCTATCCTTGTAGTTTTTAGTTAACTCACAAAATTGTTGATGGCCAATAGGCTCAATTGGCAGAGAGGATTTTCCACTCAATAAAATATAATAACTATTGTTTTGACTACCGTTAGGTGGGAATGGACCAGCGGTGACAGTGTTGTCAGGACTGCCTGGTAAAAGTCTCCCTGACTTAGTATATATTGTATGGACTTGGTTTGCAACGAGTAACCATAATGAAAAACATAACCCGTGTCAGGAAAGTTGGACCAATCATGACTTAACAGATTTATTACCTCAGGGTTAAGCGGAATTCTGATTGGCGCATAACCCAAATTTCTGTGTGGTGTTGTGTAAGACATGTCAAAGTCAAACTTGCCTTCCAGAGTCTGTTCGCGGGTTACAGGTCCAGACTTGTCAGTTGCCAATTTCTCAACTTCTATTATTGTTGGCTCATCTTCCTCTATTTTATCAGGTATATTCTCCTCCCTACACCCCTAAAAAATCAATAAAAGAAAAACTGCGGATAATTTAAGCGTGATGTTGGTGAATGTTTTCATTCTGGTTTTTGATTGGTTTGATAAAACTTTGATCGGGGGTAAATGTAATAAAGCGATTGAATTGATGCATACCCTATTTTAATGATTATGGGTCACTGAATTCAGGGATGGGGAGTGAGTCCTGGATCGTGAATTGGACCGAGGTAAAATGAATCCAGGTTCAACAAGCAAGAAGGAATAGGCAATTAGCAATGTGCAAAAGGCAAAATAATTAAATCAAATTCACTTAGCAATGCCATATGCAAAAGGCAAATATGACTGGGGTATGGGGATTGATTCATTTATAAATGCAGATTTGGTTTCCTTTTTTTCAATATCTTGAACCGCGGAATTAAACAGGTCAACAGGATCGGAATGAGATCAGCAGTCAAAAATTGAATTATGAAATATTTTGCGAAAGTTGTATGCGTCTTTCTACTGGTATTCAGTCTGGGCTGCAACAAGGATGATGACAGGGGCCTGAATAAAACAGAAGGTGTTCTTTGTTTTAGGGGGTATGTCGAAAGAGATACGCTGTTTTGGGTTGGAGGGGAGCCCCGCGATCCATCCGGGCTGGACTTTTCTAAATTGTTCAATGAAACCCGATTATCCTGGATATCGGTGGAGCGGTACCTGGGCAATAGCTTCTTTTTTAACGGTGATACCCTGGAGATATTTGTGGGAACCCTCCCTCCGGCCCGGTACGGGTATGAAATATCCAATGATTCGATTTTCTACAAGTATCCAGGCATGTTCGGTGGCTCTTCGCTGGTATTCATGGGAACGGGCAATACGGAGGAGGTTCGCACACAACACGGACTGACTTTTCTTCGCACCTTTCGCGAAAACGGCACCCCGCAATTGGGTGGTGGTTTCGAGGTATCGAATTACAATTATCCTGAAATGATGATAGGTCACACCAATTTTAACGGGATCGATCAAATGGCAGAGAACGATTCCCTCGTGATTATTAATCAGACCAAGCTGTTTAATTGAATCCTGTTGGGAGTTTATAACTCACCCATGTCGGGACAAGGCTCATAGATTCGGTGACGCGGACGGCAGGAGGAATTTGTCGATTTAGGGTTAAAGATTCTTCGCTTCGCAAAAGCATCGCTCTGAACTTAGCGCAGCGGTTTCACGACCGAAGGGAGTAATGACAAGGGCTCGGAATTTTGTCACTGTTTTGGGCAATCACCAAAAACTAATAAATCGCCGTCGAACCCGTAAACTCCATCTTCACCCGCGTTTGAAATCGTGCGATGACCTTAAAAATTTCCCGCAAGGTGACGCGCTCGATGTTGGTGAGGGCTTTGGGTTCGATAAAATTGGTGGGTTCGCCCTGCTTTCGGATGATGGTTTTTGCCTGGCGTTTGAGGCGCATGGCCATGAGGAAATAATAGGCCTGAAGCAGTTCGTAGTATTGCTCTTTGGTCATCAGGTCGGCTTTGTAAAGTTCGAGCAGGCGGTCGCCGGTGTTGGTGCTCATGATCTGGTGTTTGAGCGCGTACACGCGAATGATGTCGACGATGGGCGTCATGGCGTGCTTGATGTTAAACACGTCCTGGTTGTTTTTGGAAATGGTGCGTATGGTGCGGAAAAAAGTGAGTGGGGGCTCGTATTTCAGGGCATTTACAGCAAGGTGGTAAAACAATCGTCCGGATGCGTGGGTGAGGTGCTCTTTGATGTGGTCCTTGAGTTCATCGATGAGTTCGCGGTCGCCATACACGCGGCGGGTATCAAAGAAAGTGGCAAAATTAGCGGCTGATTCGGGAACGATTTCCGCGATCCAGTCGGTATAGTTTTGTTTCCAGTGGGAGAGGCTGTGGTTCCATTTGGGATTTTTGGCCATGAGCCCGCCTTCGCAATACACGAATCCGATATCGTTGAGGTGGTCGGAGACCTTTTCGGCGAAAGCCAGAAAATATTCCCGAATCCCATCCCGCTCTTCGGCCGGGCGGTCTTCGTAAATCAATGCGTTGTCCTGATCAGTTTTAAGCGTCTGCTCTTTGCGGCCTTCGCTTCCGAGCACCATGAAAACAAAACGGCAGGGCGGTGTACCCATTTCTTCCAGCACTTTGTCGATGATGGTCTGTGTGATGCTGTCGGTGATGGTGCTGATTACTTTGTTGACATTTTCGGCTTTTACACCACGGGAAAGAATTTGATAAACGATCTCCGGAGCCTGTTCCCAACGGGCTTTGAGCTCTTCAATATTGTTGGCAAGTTTGAAAGATTGGATAAATACGAAGGGCGAGTACGACTGATCCGAAAGCAGCTTATTCCGGCTGAGCAATCCGGTATATTCGCCCGCTTTTTCCACCACCACGTAGCGGATTTTGTGTTTGAACATCATCAGAATGGCTTCATAAATCAGCGCATCCTGTGAAATAATAAAAATGGGGCTGGCCATAAAATCGCGTACCGGTGCATGGGCGTCCCGGCCCGCTGCCACCACCTTTTCGCGGATGGTAATATCGGTCATGTACCCGATGAATTTTTCTTCACGCGTTTTTATGAAAATGCAGCTCTGCCTGGTTTTTGACATGATTTGCGCGGCTTCCACAACCGACTGATCTTCGTAACAGGTGATAAGAGCACGTGGCTGAATACTCGAAATGCTTTTTGTAAAAAAATGATCGTAGACAGAAGCGTTAAGCGGGGCTTCTTCCCTGTTGAGCATTTTGCTGAATTCGGGGATTTGCATTTTGGCGCCGAATTGCTGAATAAAAAACGCATTAAATTCCGGATATTCATTTATTATTTCTAAAAAAGTATTTTGTGGAACACGGAAGAGTTTTGTGTCCGCTTTGATGAGGACACTCCGTATGGATGTGTGTTTGTTGTACAGGAGTGAGATCGCACCGTACACTTCGCCGGGACCCATATCCTCCACCATTTCTTTGTTCATGTCGTCGCCCACGAAATAGGTCTGAAATCCACCTTCCAGAAGGATGTAGATCCAATTGAGTTTGGTGTAATTCTGATGGTAA
>JBGTLS010000578.1:0-18205 GCA_041744015.1 Cryomorpha sp.
CACTGTAAGGATTTGGTTTCTTGGTATTTGATTCAATTCACAAATCTTTTCC
This sequence comes from Cryomorpha sp., assembly GCA_041744015.1. Lineage (GTDB taxonomy): Bacteria > Bacteroidota > Bacteroidia > Flavobacteriales_D > Cryomorphaceae > JBBQZU01. The sequence continues at coordinate 53 of JBGTLS010000578.1, forward strand.
ACCGACGTCCCGTGTGTCTGAGCTATTTTGTAAAGATAATCACCTTTCCGGACCTCGTGCATCCGGCCTCCCGGAGGAGCTACGGTCAAAAATACACCCGATTTCTGAAAAGTGACCACTTCATTTCTTAAACGGTAGTTTTTGAAATCTATGAGAGAAGAAGGTTTAATTGGCACGCCCTGAAAACGCACCTCGAAGTGTAAATGACTTCCAGTACTATTTCCGGAACTGCCTCCCAAGCCGATAATGTCTCCCGCTTCCACCTCATCGCCCGCTTCAACTTTAAACCGATGGAGGTGAGCATACAACGTTTCAAGTCCATTGTGGTGCCTGATTACGACAACGCGTCCATATCCTTTGTAATTCTTCGCAACCCTTACCACGCCGGGAAAAGCTGCCCGAACCGGATCCCAAACTTCCAGATCGATATCAATCCCGTTGTGGTTTCGCCCATATCGCCATCCGAAATAAGACGTCACCACGCCTTTAAACGGAGCTTCGAATCCACAGTTTTGAGCTTCGTCACTCAGACGGAGCGTCAAGGTGCTATCGAAATTCTCAAGCGTATTTCTCTCCGGAAATGGCACGTCGGTATTCCAATTACCATAAAAGGCATTGGCCGGATAAGGACTGTGATCCCGTGGGATGTACGCTTCAAAACCAGTAGGTATCACCATCGATTCTCCAATGGCAGACATATAAATGTTGACCGCTGTAAGAACCGGTTGTGGCACCCTGGGAGTTTCGAAAATACTGTCGATCACTGCTCCCAGTTCATCAGGCTTTCGCACAGACAGGGTGCGATAGATATTGAGTTGGTTTACCAGAGTAACCGGAATGGTGTCAAGTCTTACCAACGAATCAATTAGCCAGGTATAATCTGCTGTTGAATAAGAAATGTGCGGGATAAATTTTGCATTGGCATTGTAAACTACCACCGCACTGGCTGTGTCCCTGGCTTCCTTAGGTTCATTGTTGGAGACATTTGCCGTAAGGCAAAACGGGATCAGGAAGGTTAATCCAAGGACTTTCAGATTCAGCATGGCGAATGAATTTAAGGCCAATGGTATACTCCAACCCGATCGATTGGTTACCTCTCTAAGCCAAAAAATAACCCGCCAAAGCCAGAATTATAACAATGAGGGTAAGAATCAGAACAAAATTGCGCATCACATTATCACTTAAAAAAGGCTTTCGAAACATGTTTCCCGTCTCGTCATTGAGTTTCTCCGCGATTTCCTGATGCGACTTGTGTATACCGATGAGATGTCTTCGAAGCATATCTTTTGCTATACCGCGCTCATAGGGCACTTCGTGCTCAATCAACAAACTTTCGAAATAATCCGCATTTTCTTTCGCATAAAAATAAAAAACAGAAAAACTCCGCTGCCGGGGATGATCTTCAAAATTTTTATAATGAAATTGAGCCATTTATTCTTCCCAGGTAGTCACATATTCCAATGGTTTCCGATGACTTCTTGGCCATTCTCCGACAGGATACCCCAAATGAATTAAACCCAAAACCTTATCCGCCGTTGTGAATCCAAAATCGATGGGTGCCTCAGGATGAAATAAAAATCCGGGGGAAGACCAGTATGCACCCAATCCATAAGCCGTTGCAGTAAGCATCATATTCTGAGCTGCACAGGCCGTAGCAATAACCTCTTCCACTTCCGGAATTTTGGTTTCCGGAGTTCGGGCCATTACCACTGCAATGACAACCGATGTAAGTTCAATTCTCGATTTTATGCGATCCAGTTTGCCATCTTCGAGGTGATTCTCCGGATTCATTTTGACATGAAGTTGCTCGATATGTTGGATCAATTTGCTCCTCCCCTCACCCATAAATACCTTGAACCTCCACGGCTGCGTTTTCCCGTGGGTTGGTGCCCAGAGCGCGTTGTTCAACATATGTTCCACCATATCGCGTTGCACTACGCGGGGAGAATATTGCTCCGGATAAATGGTTCGTCGGTTGCGAATAACCTCTGTAACTTCACTCAAATCGTATTTCATTTCTTCTTTTAAAGGTGCAAATTTACGAAGAAGGAAGCAGCGGGCATTTTTGAAGTTGTGGTATTGATCGTGTGTTATGATTTTGGAATTTGTGAGCTCTTTATCCCGCGCGACCAGTAGTGCATAATTGATCATCCACCCCGAAAAACAGAGCAAAACCGTACATTTCGTCTTCGAGCCATATTTCAAAGCGGACGCGGGTTGGCAAAATGACCGGTGCCCGAAACTGGCAGTCGATAAATTTCACGGGGTGGCCCATCAAATCTTCTATAAGATTCACAATGCGCGACACACCATACCAGCCATGCATCACCAATCCCTGAAATCCCATCATCCTTGCGATCAATAGCTTGGTATGTATGGGATTTGCATCTCCCGAAACCCGCGCGTAGTCACCACTTTTTTGCGAAAGCACATCCCAGAATCCCTCGCGTATGACTACTCTGCCATCCGGCAAAACGGCAAGTGATGACTTCTTTTTTGGGCCGGATTTCTTTCTTCGTGACAGGTAGGTGCTCTCGCAGAAGGCAACCTGATGGTCGTTTTGAAAAAATCCGACGTGAAATTTTGGAATCAATGACCCTTCTTTTTTAAACGCAACTTCTGTTTGTACCTTCAGTGTAAATGTTTCTTTAAAATCGATCGGGGCCTCTTGAATCAGAGAATTTTCTAAATGCACCAATCCCGGTATGCGTATAAGAAAGAGAGAATCTGTCATCAATGCGACCTGAGCACGCTGGGCCAGAAGATACAGAAAACTGAGGGGTTGCCGGGATTCTATACCAAGCAAAGTTCGATAAGCCATCAAATCTTCTGCGGGTATTTGCACCTCCCCAAAGTTTCTGTGTATAAAGATACCGCTGGCTGGAAGCCTGCCTGTTCGAAATACGGTTTTCGCTACACGCCATTTCATATCCTGCATGAGGGGCAGACATTTTTGTATATCTGGTGGGTAGTTTTTCATTCTTTAACCAACGGTAATTAGGGCAAACCTAATTATGTTTTTCAATTTAGCCCGATCGAGCAACATTGTTTATGAAAATACCTGCCCGATATCGATATCTCCGCTTTGCCAAAAGGCTTTCGGCTCTCCGATTTTTTCGCATTTTTACCCACTTATAAATCACTATGAATTTTCCCTGTATTGCAGTACTCGTGTTTGTTATTTTCTCAATTGACGGTTTTACCCAGAGTGACAGCACCATACTCCGCCGCATTTACGACGAAGCGCTCAGCAATGGCCACGCCTATGAAAATCTGAGGAGTTTGTGCAAAGATGTGGGACACCGTTTGTCGGGTTCTGAGGGTGCAGCCAAATCGGTGATCTGGTCCGAAAATATCATGAATCAATACGGTTTCGACCGTGTTTGGACCGACGAAATTGAGGTACCTCACTGGGAAAGGGGCAAACCGGAAATTGTGATCCTCCTGCCTGATTCCATTCCATTGGCAGCGCTTGCTCTGGGTGGAAGTGTCGGATCGAACGGTTCAATTTCAGCACCTGTGGTAATGTTTAACACCTTGCAGTCGTTGAAGGAGGCTGTCCCGGGTTCCCTCTCGGGAAAAATCGCTTTCCTCAACCAGCCGATGAATCCGAAATATATTGACACCTTCAATGCGTATGGTGGATGTGCAGACGGCCGGGTTTCTGGCCCCTCAGAAGCAGCGCGAAAAGGGGCGGTCGGTTTTGTCATGCGTTCACTCGGACTGCGGGCAGACAATTTTCCACATACCGGAGTTATGCGCTATGACGAGGATACCGATAGCATTCCTGCCCTTGCCCTGAGTACCATTGCGGCATATCAGTTATCCCAGGCGCTCAGCAAGGGCCCTGTTGATTTACTTATAGAAACACATTGCAAAACATTGCCAGATGCGCCATCACACAATGTGATTGCGGAAATTCGCGGTTCAGAATTTCCAGATAAAGTCATCGTTTTTGGTGGTCATATGGACAGTTGGGATGTCGGGGAAGGTGCGCACGACGATGGTGCCGGTGTCATTCAGGCTCTCGAGGTACTCAGGATTTTTAAAACACTTGACATCAAACCAAAGTACACCTTGCGCTGTGTGTTTTTTATGAATGAAGAAAATGGCACACGCGGTGGGCAGGCTTACGCCAAAATCAGTGAACAGCAAGGCACTGTGCACTACGCTGCCATGGAAAGCGACCGCGGCGGTTTCGCACCACGTGGTTTTACGGTCGATGCAGATCCGATGATCGTGGAACACATGGCACAGTGGCTCCCGCTTTTCGAACCCTATCAACTTCACTTCATCGAACCGGGTTACGGCGGAGTCGACATCAATCCATTAAAAAAATCCGGAACCCCGCTTATCGGCTTCGTCCCCGACTCCCAGCGCTACTTTGACGTGCACCACACCGCCAATGATGTATTTGAAAATGTGAATCAACGCGAACTCGAACTCGGAGCTGCAGCGATGGCTTCACTGATTTATTTGATTGATCGGCACGGTTTTCCGGAAAACATTAAGTATTAAGTAAAAAAACTGGTCAGTATATTTCAGGCACTATCATATATTAAGTATTATGAGAGTGCTTATTTATCAATCGATTACATTATGACATATTATATTGATCATTTATTTTCAAAATTAATTCAAACTGGCAATTTCATCTTATTACTTGATACTTAATACTTAATGCCTAATACAGTACACCCTATATCCGATTATCCCCATCAAGTAAATCTCCCAACCCTCCGAGTATGCTCCCCTCTCCTTTTCTTTTTCCGCCCATTTTTGGCGCGGCAGCGATGATTTTGTCGGCCAGACGGCTGAAGGGCATACTCTGAATCCACACGGTTCCGGGTCCGCGGAGTGTGGCGAAAAACAAACCTTCTCCACCAAAAAATGCGCTCCGAATGCCTTTAACCATTTCAATGTTGTAGTCAATCGTTTGTGTAAACGCCACAATACATCCTGTATCCACGCGCAAAATCTCACCGGGAATCAACTTCTTTTCGATGATGGTGCCACCCGCGTGAACAAAAGCCATCCCATCGCCTTCGAGTTTTTGCATGATGAATCCTTCTCCACCAAATAAGCCCACACCCAATCGACGTTGAAATTCAATACCGACAGAAACTCCCTTGGCAGCGCAGAGAAAGGCGTCTTTCTGGCAAATGATTTTTCCTCCGAGAAAACTCAGGTTGAGTGGAATCACTTTTCCCGGATAAGGGGAAGCAAACGTCACGTGGCGTTTGCCGTAACCCATGTTGGTGAATGCGGTGAGAAACAAACTCTCACCGGTCAATACCCGCTTGCCAGCTGAAAGAAATTTATTGAAAAGCCCCTGCTCCTGAGCAGAACCATCACCGAATATAGTCCTCATCTCAATAGCGTCATCCATCATCATAAATGATCCTGCTTCGGAAATCACCGTCTCCTGCGGGTCCAGTTCAATCTCCACACATTGGAGTTCTTCACCGATAATTCTGAAATCAACTTCGTGGTTTTTTTGCGGAAAGATCATGTTTATAGGGTTTTAAGATTGACTAATTTTTGAAAGTCTGAACCGGCCGGATTTTCGAAAACTTCTAAATCAAAATGTGGAACAACTGCCAGAATATGATCAAACAGGTCGGATTGTATGGTTTCGTACTCCACCCAGGTTTTGATTTTGGAAAAGCAGTAGATCTCCATCGGCACACCGTGCTCGGTCGGGTCCAATTGTCGCACCATTCCGGTCATTTCCTGATTCAAATTGGTATTTCGCGCGAGGTAATTTTTAATGTATGCCCTAAAAATCCCGATGTTCGTCATTCGCCGGCCATTGACTATAGAAGCTTCCGTATCTGCTTTGTGTTCTGCATTATGACGGGCTATTAAATCGCGGCGGTCTTTGATATAATCGCGCACCAGTTCGATTTTTTCGAACCGCTGCAACATTTCGTCATCAGCAAGCCGGATGGACGAAATTTTTAAACTGACCGCCCGTTTAATACGCCTTCCCCCACTCTCCTGCATCCCGCGCCAGTTTTTAAAACTGTCGGAAATGAAAGAATAAGTAGGTACAGTTGAAATCGTATTGTCCCAATTTCGCACTTTGACCGTGGTGAGATTGATTTCTATTACATCGCCATCAGCGCCGTATTTCGGAATGGAGACCCAATCTCCAATTCTGATCATATTGTTTACCGAAAGTTGGATACTCGCGATAAATCCGAGAATGGTATCCTTGAAAACCAAAATGAGCACCGCCGATACCGCACCCAATGCAGTAAACATGTAGAGCGGATTCTTTCCAATGATCAGACTGGCCAAAATGAGGGTTCCCACCCCCCAGATGAGTATTTTACCAAGTTGCGTATAACTCGCTACAGGTTTGTCGTGGTATTTCGGCGATTGAGCAAGATAAACCTGGAGAGCACTAATGACATGATGTAATACCCGAATGATAATTAACACGTTGAAAACAGAAGTAATCCTGTTGGCTGTGGGAATAAAATCGGGGTAATCGGTAAAAACCACAGGGGTGAGCCAACTAATTACCACCACCGGAATGATATGGCCTAACTTCCGGAAAACTCCTTGTTCCAGGAGAATATCGTCAAAATTGGTGTTCGTTCTTTTGACAAGCCTGTTAACGAACCGATTGATAAACTGTTGAGCAATCCACCAAAGTAGCAGGGCGATGAGCAACATAATGGTTACCAGGATAACCATTTTCAGCAATTGGGTAAGCCCCTCGTATACCCCCAGCTGTTCATGTAGCCAAACTTCAATAAATTCTGCAAAGGCAGTCTCATTTTCCATAGCGGCAAAAGTAAAAAAACCACAAGGAGCACCCAGCGAAAACATCGTGAATGGTTGAGGAGTTATACAAGTGGTGTTTTGTAATTTTAACCCATGATAGGATACAGTTTCACAGAATATATTCCGGAGAAAGACAAACGAACGCCCTTTGAGCGCTTGCTCGAGATTTTTCTCGAGTTGATGGTTCATACCTCTGGCGATGTGGATGAAGCCCTCGATTGGCTGCGCGAACTGGACAAGGAGCATAAACTCACCGACGAGAATTACACCATCGATGATTTTATTGCCGATCTTTTCCAAAAAGGTTTTTTGCAGCAAGCGGGTGATGGTCAGGGCGAAGGAGGTGGTGGGCCTTCCCTAACGGGAAAAACGGAACAAGCTATTCGGAAACGCTCACTGGATCAGGTATTCGGCCAACTTAAAAAAGGAACGCAAGGCGGTCACCGCACAAAACAAGCAGGGCAGGGAGACGAAATTACAGGCGACCGCCGGCCATTTGAATTTGGAGATGGAGCCGATCAGATCGACTTTACCGACAGCATCCGCAATGCACAGGTTCGTGGAGGTGTGGGTGAGTTTAGTTTGCACGAAAAAGACCTGGAAATCCGGGAAACAGAGCTCAAAGCGGCTGCCAGCACTGTTTTGATGATTGACATCAGCCATTCCATGATTCTGTATGGGGAAGACAGAATTACTCCAGCCAAAAAAGTTGCCATGGCCCTGGCGGAATTCATCATCACCCGCTACCCAAAAGATACCCTGGACATTGTTGTGTTCGGAAATGATGCCTGGCAGATTCAGATAAAAGACCTGCCCTACCTCAAGGTGGGACCCTATCACACCAATACAGTGGCAGGCCTGCAACTCGCCATGGACCTTTTGCGAAGGCGTAAGAACAACAACAAGCAAATTTTTATGATTACCGATGGGAAGCCATCCTGTCTGAAAGTGGAAGGAGGCTATTATAAAAACAGTTTTGGGCTTGACCCGGAAATCGTCAACAAATGCCTGAACCTCGCGGCGGAATGCCGAAAAATCCACATTCCCATTACGACTTTCATGATTGCAGAAGACCCGTACCTGCGGCGATTTGTAGAGGAATTTACGGAAGCAAATAACGGCCGGGCAATATATACGGGGCTCAGCGGACTGGGAGAATGGATTTTCAGCGATTACGAAAGAAACCGGCGGAGAAAGGCCTGATAATTTGAAAGTTGGTGTAGTTTGAAAAATTCGAAAAGTGATATGGTGCGGGAATGTGTCTCCCCTCCGGAATTCTTCCAATGCGGCTGTTTCTACTTTTTTTCCGATGATGTGAATATGTAACATGTTATTTCTTTAATTTGGGGTTGGTGTCGCTACTACACATCCACCAAATAAGAAGAATGAAATTATCCATGCGAATTGTTCATATCGTCTTCACAGTCTTGTTGATATCGTTTGCAGGTGAAATGATGGCCCAGGGTACAGTGAGGGGTACCATCTCCGACGAATCCACGGGAGAGACATTAATTGGGGCTGCCGTGGTTATAAAGGGCACCACAATCGGTACCACAACTGACGTTAATGGAAATTTTAACCTTTCGGTAAATCAAAATCCACCCTTCACTTTGGTCATTCGGTTTTTGGGGTATACCGATATTGAGATAAATGTCCAGAATTTCAATGATCCTGTTCGGGTGAAGATGGGGTCGGACCAGGTGATGATGAGTGAGGTGGAAATTGTAGGCAGCCGCATCAGCGAAAAGGCAAAACAGGCCCCTCTCACGGTTGAGTCGATGGATGTAATGGCGATTCGGGAAGCACCGAGTGGAAATTTTTACGAAAGTCTGGGAAATCTGAAAGGAGTGGATATCACCTCAGCGAGTATGGGTTTCAAGATTATAAATACACGTGGATTTAACTCCACCTCACCGGTGAGATCGCTGCAACTGATAGATGGTGTGGACAACCAATCTCCGGGGCTCAATTTTTCACTGGGCAATTTCCTGGGCGCATCTGATTTGGATGTCCAGTCAGTCGACATTATCGCGGGGGCGAGTTCCGCGTATTACGGCCCCGGCGCCTTCAATGGCGTAATCGATATGCGCACGAAAGATCCATTTTTATTTCCCGGCCTTACCACCTCTATAAAATTAGGTGAACGCCAACTGTTTGAAGGCGCAGTGCGATGGGCGCAGGTTTTGGAAAATAAAAAGGGTGAAAAGCGTTTCGGATACAAACTTAATTTATTTCATTTTTCTGCCCTCGATTGGGAAGCCACCAATTACAATCCTGTGGATGGTTCAACCGTGCCTGCTACAAACTACAGTGGATTTGATGCAGTAAATGTTTACGGTGATGAAGTGACAACAGGGGGGAATATTTTCACACAGGATACGAACTACCCCGGACTCACGCGGGTTTTCAGAAGTGGCTATCGCGAAGAAGATATAGCGGATTACGATACGCGAAACACTAAGGCCAATTTGGGATTGTACTACAAACTCCGGCCAGATGTCATGCTGAATTACAACATCAGCTATGGAAACGGAACTACGATATATCAGGGAGACAATCGTATAAGCTTACGCGGAATTCAATTTCTTCAAAACAAAATGGAGATTAAGAAACAGGATAAATTCTTCTTTCGAATGTACAGCACCCATGAGGATGCTGGTGACAGCTATGATGCCGTACTTACTGCCAACATCATGGCGAATCTGGCGAAGAGTGAGCGGAACTATTACAAAGATTACGGTGATTTTTACCGGTTGAACGTCAATACTCTGTATGATCAGGGAATGCCCCGTCTGTCAGATTTTAATGATTCAAGACCGAATATCGCAGATTTTTATCTCCCAAACGGACAATTAGATGCGGAAAGTTTTTCCGCTGCAAACATGGCATGGCGCGCACAGGCGGCTGGCGCCCAAAATCAATGGGCCATGGATAATCCGGATATCATGATTGGATACAATGCCGATGTTCGAAGCAATGTGGAAAGCACAGCATTAAACGGTGAACTTCCATTTTTTCAACCTGGTACGGCCAGGTTCGATTCGCTTTTTCAGGATGTGACAAGTCGGTTATTTACGGATAATGGCTCCAGATTTTACGATAAATCAGCGCTTTACCATACACAGGGAGAATATATTTTCGATCTGGAAAGATTTGGTAAAATTATCACGGGTGCCAGTGGACGATTGTATCGCCCCGATTCGCGAGGAACCATTTTTCAGGATACCCTGACATATACCAGAGAGCGCATATTTGAAACAGATCCGGAAACAAATGAAGTAACTTCCCGCATCGTGCGCACTGATTCGAGTTTTGCCCGAATCACCAATTGGGAAGCCGGTGCTTATGTGGGTTATGAAAAACAGTTTCTGTCAAACACCCTCACCTTCAAAGCAACATTACGGGTAGACAAGAACCAGAATTTTGATGCCGTAACATCTCCGGCCACCTCCCTGGTATATCTGCTAAACGAAAATCATGTGATACGTGGTGGTGTTTCTGCAGCAGTCAGAAACCCTACCCTTGCTGACCAATACCTCTATTATGATGTCGGCAGGGCGATCCTGATTGGAAACCTGAATGGATTTGATTCCCTCGCCACCCTGGAGTCTTTTAATGCCGCTCGAAATTCTGGGATCTCTTTTGAGTGGGACCGGGTGGAATATTACGATGTCGCTCCGATTAAGCCAGAGCGCGTACGCACTTTTGAATTGGGTTATCGCGGTACATTCACCAATAAATTTTATGTCGATCTCAATTATTACTACAGCGAATACACTGATTTTATTGGATTCAACGTCGGCCTTGACTTGCCTTACACCCCAGATATTTCACTGCCAACAAGCAATTTCCGGGCTCTTCGACTGGCTGCCAATGCCATCGGAAAAGTCACTACCCAGGGCGCAGGAGTTGGAGTAAACTATTATTTTCTCAGAAACTATGCCCTGACAACGAATTACTCCTGGAACAAGCTTGTAAGTGGCGATGACGATCCAATCATCCCGGCTTTTAATACCCCTGAACACAAAGTTAATGTGGGTGTCAATGCAAGAGATTTAAGAACCAATCTTTGGTTATTTACCCTGAAAAACTGGGGGTTCGGGGTCAATTACAAATGGATCGAAGGTTTTATTTTCGAAGGAAGCCCTCAGTTTACCGGGTTTGTACCCAGTTATTATATGATTGACGCAGCAGTAACTGCTAATTTCAAAAAGATCAACACCTCTGTAAAATTGGGAGCATCCAACCTGACGGACAACCGGGTGTTCACCGCATACGGCGGACCTTTTGTCGGCCGGATGGCCTATGTTTCTGTTGTATATGAATGGATGAACCGATAATCTGCTCGCTGAATCAGAACATCTCTCATCCTGAATTACAATTGATTCGTTTATACACCTTTAACCTAAACATCCCCATTTCAGGGATTAATATTTCGCAATCAATTTGTAAAGCCGCCTGATAAGTCCCAAATATTTTCTACTTTTCAGCTGTAAATGTGCTTTGATCACAATTTTAATCTCTATTAACACAAACGCTTATGAAAAAGAATTTACCTATTATTTTGAGTGCCTTTCTATTCGGAATAGCTGTTGAAAGCCAGGCCCAAACCCGTTATCTGGATGAGGTTTTTGATGAAATAAATATTGAGGCCAATGTGGCTTTCGGATTTAATGTGGATGTCTTACGCACCAATTTCACTGATCAGGCCGCATATGGCGCCGATTATCAGACAGTAAGCCAGCTAATTCTTTCCGGCCAAACAGTTCCAATGAATTATTTTGCCAGCAACAGCTCTCTTGAACCAGGTTTGCATACTGCTTTGAAATTGTACCCTTTAAACATGGATGTATATACTCCGGAAGGAGATGAAATTTCGAACAGACCAGTAATTATTTATCTGCACACAGGGAATTTTCTACCACCAATTATCAATGGTGGAATATCTGGCTCCAAAGCGGATAGCGCAGTAGTCAATCTCTGCAAAAAATGGGCACGCAGCGGATATACTGTAGCCGCTATCGGTTACAGGCTCGGTTGGAACCCAATTTCTGAAGATCCAGATGTCAGAAGAGGAACACTGCTCCAGGCGGTGTATCGTGCTATACACGATACACAGACTGCAGTTCGGTTTCTGCGATCAACCGCTGGTGGTGCGAATCAGTTCGGTGTAAACCCAGAGCAAGTTGTATTATACGGTCAGGGATCGGGAGGATATGTGGCACAGGCTTACGCTACACTGAATGATTACAATACTGAAGTTGCCATCGATAAATTTATTGGTGAGAACGGACTTCCATATGTTCTGGAAGCAGTTGATGGAAATATCGACGGAGGTCCGGGTGCGGTTCGACTACCTGATCCGCTTCAAATTGCCGGAATTGATAGAAGCATCAGCATGTCAATCAATGCCGGTGGAGCGCTTGCAGATATTTCATGGCTAAATGCCGGAGAGCCTCCCATGGTTTCTTTTCACGCTATCCGCGATCCTTTTGCACCTTTCGGTGATGGTATTGTTGTAGTTCCAACCACCAACGAAAATGTTGTTGCTGTATCCGGAGCCAATGTCTTTATCCAATTGGCAAATGACCTTGGAAACAATGATGCATTCAAAAACATTCCGAGCAATGACCCATACACCATTCGGGCACGATCATTATACGGAGAGACCTTTGACTACATTCTCGCCTCAGAACCTACCATAACCGTAAACGAATCACCAGAGGGTCTTTTCCCAATACTACGGCCTATCAATACCATTGATGGAAACCGCTTTACCAACGAAAGCGGACCATGGGATTGGTGGGATTTTGCCACCCTGCAGGCTGTTGTGGCTGGAACGAATGCCGCGCTTGGCCTTACAGGTACTCCGCAAGCATATGACGCAGATGTTTACCATGCTCAAGGTTTGGCCGGAAACCCGGGTATGGGACCTGAAAAAGGAATGGCATACATTGATACCATTCAGGGTTATGCCAATCCACGCATCATGTGCGTCCTCGACCTCGAAGGTGCCATTTGCGCACCAGTTAGTACGCAAAATACATCACAGGCCAATTCCACCAACATTTTCCCAAATCCATCGAACGATGCCCTCACAATCCGCAACAGCGAATACGTGATTCGTCGTGTGGAACTGTTTGACATCACTGGAAAAATGGTTAGCGGTACAATCGTAAATGCCAATGAGTACCGTATGGAACGTGGTAACCTTGGTAATGGCGTTTACATGATGACAATCACATTCGATAACCAAATAATCACCAAAAAAGTACTTCTCAACTAATCGAAAAGTACTTTAGAATTTGTAAGGCCCCTGCACGTCGCAGGGGCTTTCTTTTTACCTTTGAATCCGTGGAAAAAACAACAGAGTCAATCTCGCATTACGATCAACTGGAGCTGAAGTCAACTTCGGAAATCCTCATGGATATCAATAACGAAGATCAAAAAGTGGCACTGGCCGTAAACCGGTCACTTCCGCAAATTACGGCTCTGGTGGAAGCCATATTGCCGCGAATGAAGGCTGGAGGACGATTGTTTTATACAGGTGCCGGCACCAGTGGCAGACTGGGAATTGTGGACGCTTCCGAATGTCCGCCTACTTTTGGTGTGCCCCACGGCCTCGTGGTCGGCCTCATCGCCGGTGGCGACGCGGCTATACGCAAGGCTGTGGAATTTGCAGAAGATGATGAAAATCAAGGCTGGATCGATTTGCAGGCCCATGCCATCGGAACCAATGACAACCTGATCGGCATCGCCGCTTCAGGAAGTACGCCCTACGTAATCGGCGCTTTGAAAAAAGCCAATGAAAACGGCATCCTAACCGGATGCATTACCTGCAATACCGGCAGTCCGGTGGCAGCTGTCGCCAAACACTCCATCGAAGTAACCGTCGGGCCGGAATATGTAACAGGCAGTACGCGCATGAAATCCGGAACAGCTCAAAAGCTGGTGTTGAACATGATTTCCACAGCACTTATGATCGGCCTCGGCCGCGTGAAAGGAAACCGCATGGTCGATATGCAGCTTAGCAACAACAAACTCATCGACCGCGGAACCAAAATGGTGATGGAGGCGTTGAGTCTGGATTACAAAGCCGCCAATGCCCTGCTCAAAACGCATGGCAATGTGCGCGATGCCATCGCCAATGGATAAAAACACATGCACCAGATAGAACCATATTACAATTGGCGGCAATACTACATCGCAGAAGACGATGAAAGATCGCCATTTTACGGCCGCGAGTACAGCGAGTTCGAGTATTCCCTGGCCCTATACGATCATTACATCCATCCGCAATGGGATGATTTCGGTTCGGCCACGCTTTTCATAAAAATACTTTTTGCAGATTACGACAAGGGGTTTGCTGTGATCGAGGTGATGGGTGAATGGAATGACTGCCTCCACAACGACATCATGTTTTTCAAAAGAGAAATCGCCGATCCGCTCATACAGGAAGGCATTTCAAGGTTCATTCTGATCGGAGAAAATGTGTTGAACTTTCATTATTCCGATGACAGTTATTACGAAGAGTGGTTTGATAATGTGTCAGATAGCGATGGATGGATTGCCATGTTGAATTTTCACGACCACGTGATGGAAGAAATCATCCGGGCGAATATTGACAATTACATTCTGATGGGAGGATCATTGAACGAAATGGATTGGCGGACCATCAAACCCGGAGCGCTTTTCAAAAAAGTGGACAGCCTCGCTCAGAAAAGATTGGGCGCCTGAAAAAGTGTTTTTCTGTGTGGTTCTATTTCACGAAAGTGAAACCAAAATACTGATTTAAACCACGTTGAGCGCTGACATTTTTCGGCCGCGACCGCTAAGCAGCAATCCAATAAAAGTGATCATTCCGTTGATGATCAGTATTTCAAAACCGATCTCGTATCCCCCAAACAATCGGGCGCTGTTGACATCGAGGATGTACGATAGAATCGGTGAGGCTACAGCAATGTAGGGAATCGCTTTATCGGAAGCCCGGAGCCGCGTGAAAAGTCCAAATGCGTAGAGTCCGAGCAAAGGTCCATACGTATATCCGGCTGCGGTAAACACCGCCGAAATAACATTCGGATTGTCGATGAGTTTGAAAATGAGGATTACAATCATGAGTGCGAAAGACATTCCGATATGGACAAGTTTCCGCTTTTTGGCCGCCTGAGCCTCAGAAAGTTTATCGACCTCAAGCACATCGATTGAAAATGAAGTGGTAAGTGCCGTGAGCGCAGAATCCGCGCTGGAATACGCCGCTGCAATAAGTCCAAGCACAAATAAAATACCAACAGCCGGTCCGAGATACCCGGTGACTGCCAGCATGGGGTAGAGTTCGTCCGTTTTTGAAGGGATAGCGATGCCCTGCGCTTCCGCAAAAATGTAGAGCAGTGCCCCCAATACGAGAAATACGAGGTTGACCGCCACGAGAACGATGGTGAAAGAAACCATGTTTTTTTGCGCGTCCCTGATATTACGGCAGCTCAGGTTCTTCTGCATCATATCCTGGTCAAGACCCGTCATGGTGATGGTAATAAACATTCCCGCGAGAAACTGTTTGAAAAAAAACTTCGGATCATTGGGATCATCGAGAAAGAAAATCCTGCTGTAACGGCTATTTTCAACTGTTTCAATCAGTCCTGCTGCATCCATACCAAGGACCGATGAAATGGAATAAACTGTTATACCGACTGCGAGCAACATAAAAGCCGTCTGCAAGGTATCTGTCCATATAATGGTTCGGATTCCCCCGCGAAAAGTATAAAGCCATATGAGCAGGATTGTCAGGAAAACCGTCACAAAAAAGGGAACCTCCATGTCGAGCCGGTCAAACACCGAAAGTTGCAAAACCACTGCTACCAGGTAGAGGCGCAGAGCGGAGCCCAACATACGCGAAAGTAGGAAAAACGATGCCCCGGTTTTATAAGCATGTCTTCCGAATCGCCGTTCGAGATAGGTATAAATTGATGTGAGATTGAGCCGGTAGTAAAGCGGTAAAAGCACAAAAGCCACGACCATGTATCCCGGTATATATCCCAACACCATTTGGAAATACGAAAATTGCGCGTCACCTACCCATCCCGGAACCGAAATAAAAGTAACCCCGCTCAGCGAAGAGCCGACCATGCCGAAGGCTACCACGTACCATGGAGATTTTCGGGCACCTACAAAAAAACTGGCGTTGTCGCTCTTCTTCCCGGTGATGCGTGCAATGACGATCAGGGCGGCAAAATACCCCAGCACAAAAAGGATGATGGTAGTCGGACTCATGAATCAAATGACCGAAAAAACCAACAGGTCATGCGGAGAAATTGATCAAGATATTAGCGACACGATGTGCAGAATTATAACCAGAGCACTTTTCCGGTCAGAACTTCTCCTGATTTAGATTGAATCTGAACGACATACAGACCCGGCTCGGAGCGTTGCAATGCCCTTGTCAATGCCAGATTTTCGTCGGTTTCGCCCACATAAATGCTCTGCTGGTACACCACCCTGCCTGCGATATCCACAAGGATAAGGGTTGCGTTTCCTGCAAAAGACGCTGGAAGCAACATCCGGACCTGATCAGTGGCGGGATTGGGATACATAGTCAGGCTCTTTCTGGCATATTGATTCGTAGTGGATACTGACACTTCGAGTACGCTACGTGCGATTTCAAAATTGGGAATACCATATCCCAGGCTGTCGTTGGGGTTGGAAAAAACATGGGCACTTTGCTCGATGGCCTGGTGAACCTGCCATGCTGTGGCCGTTGGGAAAGCCTGCCAAAGGCTCGCAGCCATTCCACATAAAACCGGCCCTGAAAATGAAGTACCGTTGCTGAAAGTGATGCTGTCACTGAGGTTGGTTATAGCAGTAGCTGCCCCCTGAGCCATTACATTCGGTTTTACCCGACCGTCAAAGCTGGGACCTCTTGAACTAAAACTCACCACGTTTCCAGCGGCATTAACAGCTCCCACCGCAAGCACGCTGTCGCCATCAGCAGGTGCGGAAATATAATGCCAGGGCGAATTGCCCTGATTTCCGGCAGAGGTGACAATGAGAATACCACGGGATGCAGCAATATCACTTCCTCTGGTGATCAGCGTGGTATTGCCATCCATGTCGGCATATGTATAATTTTCAGCGATGCTGTCGAAAACGGTATAGCCCAAAGAAGTATTGATGATGTCGATTCCAATGCTGTCAGCATATTCTGCAGCAGCCACCCAATTGGCTTCTTCGATCCGACGTTCGACAGACACATCTTCTGTAATGCACAACAAATAAGATGCATCGGGAGCGGTTCCAATCATCAATTGAGGTTGATTGGCAGCCATTGTGCTGAGCACAGAGGTACCATGAGAGCTGTATCCAAATACAAAATCGCCGCCATGCACAAAATCAAACATCCCGAGCACCCGCTCACTGGCAAAAAGCGGATCAAGAACACTTGAACTCATAGAATTAGTGAAACCAGCATCAAAAACCCCAATCCACTTTCCCGCGCCGCGAAATCCATCGGCGTGCAAAAGCAAGCCGTTCAGCATTTCTATTTGATTGAGTGCGGCACCATAATCGGCGTTAGACTTGCTTAGTACAAGATCGGAAGCATCGTATTCCACAGGATCATCGCCTTTGAGTACCGGGCTGCCCTCCACTGCTTCCACAATTCCGAGACCTTCAAGACCATCGATCACATTGAGATCGGTCGTTTCTATCAAAATGGCATTAAACCACTTCAATTGATACACGATCAGCACATCGCCCAAATCCCTTACTTGCTGAATGTACGCAGGATCCACAGGCAAATCTCTGAAATCGATGTCAATATTCTGATTGTTCCTCCTGTCAATGGCCCTTTGTGAAAGATAGTCTTCCGGCTCATCAAGACTGAAGGGCGTATTATCCTTATCGGAAAAATAGACCAGATATCGGTCCTGCCCTACCTGTCCGTATAAAACGGGGGTGATCAGACCAAATATTATAACGAACGAAAAAATCTTATTGAACTCCATAATCAAGTATCTCCCATTTAAACTCCACCCCGAGGCGAATGTTCGCTGCGGTAGGAAAATTTGTATAATCAAGTCGGGTATCGAGATCCCGGTAATATCTGTAAATCAGCCCCACTTCCGGAGCGTATATTTCATAAGCCAATTCGTCTTCCACAAAATTTTTATTGTCGCGCTGCAGTACTTTGATCGTTTGCGGAAACGCCATGTCACCGTAATTTCGGGCGACATAGAGGCTATCGTACTGATATATCCAGGGACCAAGGGTGTTCAAAGCGTTACCATCCCAGGTGGCTCCTGTCGAAATTGGAAAACCAAGCTTGATAAACCGGTTGTTTTCCTCCACTTTCTGGGCGTTTAGGTT
>JBGTLS010000579.1:0-1641 GCA_041744015.1 Cryomorpha sp.
ACGATTCTGATTATCTGTCAATCAATATAATGGCGCCGAACGATTATACTGAGAACTATGGAACAATGGTCCTTACCGCGTCATATTATTATTTTACAGAGGAAGAATGGACCGAAAATGTGTTATATACTTTTTATTACACACCCCTCGAACCCACATCTGTAAATGATCAAGCCAAAAATAGCTTTCAGGTCTACCCCAATCCCTTCCGCGAAACAATTCGTTTTAGCGGGTCGTCAGAATTAATGCACTTCACCCTTTTTGATATTCAGGGAAGGGTGGTATTGGAAGAGCATGTGGTTGGGGAGAATGAAATAAATATGGGGAATTTGTCTGCGGGACTTTATTTGTATCATTTAGATGGGATAGAGGGTCGCCAGGTTGGCAAGTTGGTCAGGGAATAAGTGCATAACTCAACCTGAGTCTTACAAATTCTCAATATTGTTGAGACTGTTCTATCAAATCATAGGATTTTCCTTTGATGGTGTTTCAATTTCGATAAAATACAAAGAAATTCAGATCATTTCCGGCCTTTTATCAATTCTGACATGAGTTTTGGCCTTAGGAATCACAGTCAATCAGAATACTTTTCCAAAGCCGCCAGCGCGTTTTTAAAATCGGCTATCAGATCTTCGGCGTTTTCTATTCCGACGCTGCAACGGATGAGGCCTTCGGGAATGCCGAGTTGTTTTCTTTCTTCTTCTGAGGCTTCCACATGGCTGGTGACTTTGGGAGGTCCCACCAGTGTGCCTACAGAACCCAGGCTGGCTGCAAGATGCGCATACTGAAGCGAATTGAGAAATGTTTTTACATTTTCAAAACCGCCCTTTAGTGAAAATGCCAGTACGCCTCCATAGCCAGTCATTTGCCTTTTCGCTATTTCATGGCCGGGGTCTGAGGTGAGGCCCGGATAAAATACCTTTTCTACTTGTGGTTGCTTTTCCAGGAAACTGGCCATAGCCATCGCGGTCTCATTTTGTCTTTGCACTCTCAACTCGAGCGTTTTCACACCTCTCAAAAGGAGATATGCCGACATGGCATCGAGTGTGGCACCATTGATTTCACGGAAGTGGAATATTTTATCTATCAGATCTTTTCTTCCACAGACGATACCTCCCATGGCATCAGAGTGACCTCCAATGAACTTTGTGGCGCTGTGAAGTACCAGGTCTGCGCCCAATTGCAGGGGCTTCTGATTGATGGGTGTGGCAAAAGTATTATCAACCACAACGATGGCCCCCACTTCCCGGGCTGCTGTACTCAGCCTTTCGAGGTCTATCACTTTGAGCGTCGGATTTGTAGGGCTTTCCAGGTACAACACCTGACAACCTTTTTTGATTTCGGCTTCAATTGCTGCCATATCTGTCGTCTCGCAAAGCTGCACGTCTACATGAAAGCGGGGTAGAAATTCCAGAAACAGCTTACTCGTACCACCATAGGTATCCTTAATCGATACCACACGCTGTCCGGGTGAAAGCAGGGTAAACAACGTATTGCTAATAGCAGCCATTCCTGTTGAAAAGCTTGTAGCGGCTTCGGCATCTTCCAAAATCCGCATTTTTTCCTCAAAAACAGCAACAGTCGGATTGGTATTGCGACTGTAAATGTGGCCTTCCTGCTTTCCGATGGCCACGTCAAACC
>JBGTLS010000580.1:0-2973 GCA_041744015.1 Cryomorpha sp.
CTATCCGGTATAATCTCTTGAAAGCCCAGGAAAATACCGAGCTTCACATCTACGATCCGCTGGGTCGAAAGGTTGAGACCATTGGTATAGGAAAAGTTTATGAAGGTCAGGCGATTCTGGATACCCGCAAACACGCCAATGGGGTTTATATCTATGAGATTGTACAGGATGGAAAACAAGTGATTAATGGTAAGTTAATTGTAAATCGCTGAATATAAACTTCGCGGGGAAGTTTACTTTCTCCCCGCGATGTTTTTATATACCATATTTATTATGAAGAGCACCTATCAATTATTCATCGGATTATATCTTTTCACAGACTTTTTCCCATGCGCTAATGCGCAAACAATGGATTACGTTATTGATGAAAGTTTTAATACAGGAGAGTTTTATACCAGGGGGGCAGTTGCTGACCTTCTTCTCCATGATGACGGTAAGATTCTGGTTAGTGGAGGTTTCTCTCCAATTGCTGAAGCCACATCGACAACAATTGTAGGTTATTTCGGCAATATCCTGTACAATGGCCTAACAAGTACTGGATTGGGCCATCCCAAAAATTTCCATTATCGGCAAATGTACTTACAATGTGGTATTTCAATTATTGGTGTGAACAACATTCCCAATGGCACGGATCACTCCTTCAAATTCGAATTTCAAAAATCCGCCTACAATGGTTTTCTGGCCAATGATGTACTAGACGCAATTGTGGAACCCGACGACAACATCCTGGCTGCCGGTCGCTTTTTTACCGACAGTATGAACATATCACCTGAAACGATACGCCAACTCTGCCGCATAGACAGTACCGGAGCTCCGGACCCGGACTTTCCCATGTTGCACTGTGCATCGCCTGTGGATGCTTTCATACGTGATATGGAAATGCTCTCAGATGGTTCCTACATCCTCACCGGATTATTTACCGAATTTGGCGGATATGCATATAATCAGGTGGGCAAACTCAACCCGGATTTTTCGGTCGACACCACCTTTGTGAATTCAATGGCTCCCGGCGGGGACGGTGGATTTATATACATTGATAGTCAGGACAGAATCTGGTTGCAAATGTACAGCTCCAACCTAATAGATGAACCACCAATATGGGGTTCAACAATTATAAGACTCTTGCCCGATGGCAATGTTGATCCTGATTTTGTCAGACCTGATTTATTCATACCTTATTTTTTGCCTTTGCCGGGAACAATGACAGACATTGTGGAAATGCCTGATGGAAAATTTATAATAGTAGGAGACTTTACCAAGGTCAATGGTATGGACCGCCAATGCATTGCGATGATTGAAGAAGACGGAACTTTGGTCGATGGTGTTTTTGAAAACATCGGACCCGACGAAGCGGTATGGGGTCCGGTACAAAATAATCCGGTAATTTCCCGCATTCGACGACTTGATGACGGCAAGTTGCTCATAGGTGGCGGATTCTCTTCTTTCGGAGGGGAAGACTACCACTGCCTCGTCCGCCTGCAACCCCAACCCGTGAGCGCGACCAATCAAATCAAAAAACATCAATTAGACCTTTATCCCAATCCCGCCAATGGTCATTTCATGCTTCGGATGCCGGAGGGTGAAGGGCATGTTGTGGAAGTAGAGATTTTCGACCTGCACGGGCGGGTGCAACGCCAGTGGACCGATCAATCGGAATTTGGTGGCTCCTACTCTGTCGAAGGTCTGTCGGGAGGGGTTTATGTTGTAAAAGTGGATGCAGGGGAAAACAGGTATTCGCAGAAATTGATTGTCAGACCATGATTAATCCATTCGCCGAAAATCCCAATGGTGGCATCTCTGCACTAAAAGCGCAAAATGCGCTATGTTTTCACTACAATATTTGCTATGACCAACAGGGCACACCCAAATCGAATACACCCAGAAGAGACAAGGCTTATATAAACAAAGAAGAACTTTTATCTCAGCTTAACAATGCAACAGCTTTTCCGAATCCAGCGAGCGACTTTACAACAATTGATTTTAAATTGCAGAATCACCATGAAGACACCAAACTCATCTTGTTTGATGCACTTGGACGAAATATATCAAGTTACAACATTGGTAGCGTCTACGCAGGACAACAGATCATAGATACCCGCAAATTGAACAATGGGGTATTTATTTATGAAATTGTCCAAAATGGAAAACGCGTGGTCAACGGGAAATTTATTGTAAATAGGTAGTATTAAAGCCGGAGCTCTAAACTCCGGCAATTTTTAATATCCTTATGAAAAATTTCATAGTTTCTGTTTTCTGTTTAATATTGAAAATCGGGGCATTGCCTGCACAAAATTTTCAATACAATATCGATCCTGGTTTTGATTCCGGATTGTTTTACAAGCGGGGTTCTGTGTACAATATATTGAAACTTGACAATGACGATATTTTTATAACCGGTTCATTTTCGATAATCGGCGGTAATCAAGCTGGAGGATATTCTGTTATTTCTGAAAATGGAAACAATGTGATTTGGAATACCTCTAATTTTTTAGGCCCACCACATGTTTTTCCGTATCAGTCTAAATATCTTGTATGTGGAATTGACGGAATTGGGTTGGTATCCATTGGAGAAGGGACTGACCACAGTTTTAATTTCGAATTCCAAGAATCCGCCTACAATGGTTTTCTCAGCAACGTCGCTCTGGATGCTCTTGTAGAAGCAGATGATCATATTCTGGTAGCCGGTCGATATTTTACCGATAGCCTCGTGAGCAACAATATTGAAAGCCTTCGACAACTCTGCCGGGTGGACAGTACCGGGGCACCAGATCCGGATTTTCCAATGTTGCATTGCGCTGAGCCTCTGAATGCACAAGTGTTCAGAATCGATACACTTTCAGATGGTTCATATATTCTTTCCGGCAGTTTTTATGAGTTTGGTGGATATGATTACAACCATGTCGGTAAACTTAACCCGGATTTTTCTGTCGATACAACTTTTGTCAATTCTTTCGGAGAAGGCGATACAGGTTT
>JBGTLS010000581.1:0-30851 GCA_041744015.1 Cryomorpha sp.
CGCTTTCCAGCACGGTGTTCAGGATTCGTATAAAACGAGGCGTTAAGCCATCTGCAGCCAAATCTTTGGCGAAGGGAAAGTAGCCCTGCCTGAGGTATTGCCCAAAATATTCCAAAGGTTTAAAATCCCTGGTCCATTCAGTGGCCAGCATTGTGTGATCCTTTAGCAACCTTGCCAGATCAACCGGATTTACATGTACGTTATGGATCAGCGAAAGATATTCCCGAAAGGACAAACCGTGTAGTGTCATCACACTGAGTCTTCGACTTAAATCAGATTCCCCGCGGTACAAATCCAGGGCTGACGAACTGGTGAAAATGATCTGAAGTCCGGGATGTCCGTCATAAATCAGCTTTAATTCCCTCGACCAATTTGGGTATTTGTGAACTTCATCAATGAGCAGCAAATCACCACCATGGCTGTACCAGGTAGCGGCGAGGTCGAGGAGACTGGAATCGTAAAAGTAAGGATGGTCAGCGGTAACGTACAGACCTTTATCCGGACGGGGATGCTTTTGTGCCAGATATTGCAACATCAGGGTGGTTTTCCCCACTCCGCGCAGGCCTCTGATTCCCAGAAGACGTTCCTGCATGGGTAAAACATCAAAAAGATAGCGGTGCCAAACAAATGAGAGTTGGGCGATTAAATTGTTCTGGTATTGAATGAGGATTTCCATTTATTATGTTTCGAACTCAAAACGAATTTAGCTATAAATTGTTTTCAATTCAAAACATTTTATGTCGATTAACGTTAAAAGTTCAAAACGAAATCTCCATTCAATGCCACTTTGTTATCTCTGCACTACTGATCATTTCATGTCTAAGAGTTGATAATCTGAAAATTGCTGATGAAAGAGGAGTCCGGATGGAAAAGCTCAATTTGCCCTTTGCCATCCGAGCGAGGTACGAGCGAACTAAGCGATAGCGATTTCAGGAGCAGCTTTAAAAGCTAACCCATGCGAATAGCTCACCGACGACTGCAAGGAGTGCGTAAGGACCGCAGGGAGGTAATTGCTTTTTGTTAGCCTATTGCTTTTGCTTATTATACATTGCCAATTGCCTCTCGCGTTCCCTATTGTCTAATAAGACTGAGTGTGAATTCCTTCACGACATCCTTCTTTTCCAAATACGACTCAATATCCTGCGTCACATAATGATCAGGTAAAATCCCGATCTCATCCGGCAAAGATGTCGCGGCGGAAACATGGGTATTGTTGGCCACGTAATATATCAGTTTGGTATTTGAAAGTCGGCAAACGGCTTGTCCGGCTGAACAAAACTGGTTTGAGCCCAGCTCTTCTCCCACGATAGTCCCCAGATTTAAGACTTTGACCAGGGACATAAAGTGCCCTGTGGTGGAATTTCCCTCGCCATCTATGATGAAATATAATTCTCCCTCAAATCCGTTTTCAAAAGGTGTGATGATTTCTTCCCCATCTATTTTATCGGTTTTACCTGGAAAATCCGCATTTGAATAATATGTAAAGGGTTTGTCCACAAAATAGCGCAGCAAATGAATGGATGACTGTTGCGAACCACCTCCGTTAAACCGCACATCAACTACAAGGTTTTTTATGCCTTTCTCATCAATTTCCTTCATACTTTTATCAATGAAATCAGTAAAAACAGGGAGATCGTTCCACGGATAATAATTGAAAGATGCGATCGTCAATACCGCTGTATTTTTATCCAATATGTCGAGACATAAATCTTCGCCACAGGATTGAATGGATGGATCGCGAAAAAGATCTACAACACTTTCAGCTTTATTCAGGACCACAGGTTTATCCGACCCTTTTATAACCAAGCTATAATTTTCCGGAAAATGAAGCGCATACGGAATCAGCGCTGTGGCCCAGGTATTAAAAAAATGCTTTTTGGTGGTAACGATGTATCCCTGTGAAGAAATATGCTTGTAAATATCCTGCACAAGATCAGCTACAGCAATCCCGTTGATACGGAGAATCTCGTCTCTTACTTTAACTTGTGTGGCGTTGTTTAATGGATCAATCACGAACAACTGTTCTCCAACCCATCGCACCTGAACCGGAAACCGTTTCGAAGCAGGAAGCATTTCACTTTCCTGAAAAAAGCGTCCCAGCGAAGTGTGCGAACAATTGATGCTGGCAATGACTTCATCGCAGTGCCACACAAATTCTGCATAGGTGGTTTGGGGTGTAATGAGCTGTTTTTTCTCTTCAATAATTTTCCGGAAGGCTTCTTCAGAAATGAATTTGAGTGCATTTGGGTGGATTTCTATCAATTTCTGTCCCAATTGGTCCAGGTCACTCCTATATTCCTCTTCCGTATAAACCTTCGCGAATTTTTCACCGGGAGTTTCAATTTTTTTTTCCGGATGTTCAATCAAATCTATTTGATCCTCAGCAACAAAATTTTCCGGATTCATCGCCAGCGCTTTTTTGTAATTGAGAAGACCAAGCTCCTTATTTCCATCCTGTAAATAAGCTTCGCCCAGGCTGTCGTATGAATTTGGTGAGTTGAATTCGTCGACGATGAGTTGGAAAATTTTGATTGCATCTTTCACCTGATTGGCCCATAAAAAAGCGTATCCATACATGGTAAGCTCATCTTCATTCTCAAAATTATAAGCTTCCGGCTTTTCCTTTTTTAACTTGCGGTAGAGCGCGATCTTTTCATCTGTAGACAGTTCTGTGTGCGCTTTCAATTCCTGTGAAATTGACATTTTTTGCGCCTGCAGCATTCGTTCTTCTGAAGATGTTTCTGTGGTTTGCCCCGTACAGGTAGCGCAAAAAATGCTGATCACTAAAATCGCGAAGAAACTTGTAATCTTTGCCATAGTTCTTAATTTGTTTTTTGATGCATCCAAGGTATGCCCGATGTTTCTCCTCAAGGGAAAACAAGTGTAAATTAGTGTAAATTGAATGAAAAACATTTCATCTGATCGGGGAAACCAGTAGTTTTACATGATCATGATCCACCGTTTTAAAATTATCAT
Source organism: Cryomorpha sp. (assembly GCA_041744015.1). Classification (GTDB taxonomy): domain Bacteria; phylum Bacteroidota; class Bacteroidia; order Flavobacteriales_D; family Cryomorphaceae; genus JBBQZU01. The sequence goes on from JBGTLS010000581.1 coordinate 2,977, forward strand.
CCTTGTTTGCATTGCTGTTCTGACGCTATCTGGGGTCAAGGCGCAACAAGCATCTTCAGAAAGCCACTTCAATGTGTCCATGAGAATGATTGGGCATGAAGTCCTGCTGAGTTCAGGCGACAGCACTTCGCGTGTTTTACCTGTGCAAAAAATTGTGGACAAGTACAAAATTCAGTTCGCCTCGGAATTTGCCTTCGATCCGGATAGTTTGGGAAAAACGATCGATCGCGTGGTAAGCGAAAAACAAATTGCCGAAAATTACATTGTCGAAGTGGTGCATTGTGAAACAAACGAAATCGTGTACAGTTACGAAATTGGGAATGTGGATCAGAATATGGTCCCCTGCAAAGGTCGGTATCAGGAAAAAGGCTGTTATGCGATTTTGTTTACCATAATGGATGAAGTTCAGCCAACAGAAACCACGGGGACAACGAATTTCTTCAAAGCATCACTTGTTGGCATCCTGAATTCCCCATTAAACTTTTCGATTGCAATTATCATTTTCCTCATGCTGGGAACATTCACATATTTCTGGAAGAAAAAAACACAGAACAAACAAAATACTGACCTCATCTCCATCGGTGCCTATAAATTTGACCTAAGAAATATGGAGCTTTTGTTCAAAAAAGAGCGTGTGGAACTTACCAATAAGGAAGTTGATCTGCTTTATCTCCTCTACACATCTGCCAATACCACAGTGGAACGCGAATTGATTTTGAAAAATGTCTGGGGCGATGAAGGACATTATATCGGACGAACTTTGGACGTATTCATTTCCAAATTGCGCAAGAAACTGGAAGCAGATTCCAATGTGAAAATTATCAATATCAGGGGTGTCGGGTATAAATTGATTCTGAACGACGCAGCTTAGATTTTGCTTCGTGCAAGTATGATCGCCTGAATTTATTGCCCGCCGACACGGGGTTCAAACCGGTAAAGGCCCAGCCAGCCTCCAAACCATAAGTATCCGTGATTGTCTTCATACGTGGTTTCAAAAGTATGGCTGACACATTCCTGTCCCTTAAAATAATTGGAAAGAGATACCTCCCCCTTTTCAGGGGAAGGATCGTATCGATACGTATATAAGCCATCGATGGTAAACCAGATTTTGCCCGATGAATCTTCAAAGAGATCTCCTGACTTCAACCCTTTTTGCCCGGCATCCGTGGAAAGGTGCGTGAATTGAGAAGGTTCCACTTGTTGGCTGGTGGATGGTTCATAGCTGCATACCCCATTGTCCGCGGTGGCAAACCAATAGATTCCACTTCGATCTTCTATAATGCTGTTTACCTGATTATCGCACAATCCATTCCGCTCCGAAATATGGGTAACCGATTTCTGCCCCTTTCCGACAGATGGGTCGTATATAAAGGCTCCGTGGTTGGTTCCAAACCAGATTTTGCCCTTGCTGTCTTCCATGATGTCCTGTACTGCCAGTGGCGACTCCATTTCCGGAAGGGCAAAAGCAGTAAACACAGCGCTGCCAGCACCATTTAAAGTCGAAGGATCCAGTTGGCTCACCCCATTTGAAGTACCGATCCAAATTTTGCCTTGCCGGTCTGTCAACATGCTCAAGACGTCGTTGCTTACCAGTCCGTCGCTTTCGGTAAAATTCTGGTAGGTTCTCCAAATGGGATTTGAACCATCACCCGGATCGTATTGCGTTACGCCGCCGGATGTACCAAACCATACAGACCCATTTTTGTCTTCCGTTATAGCCCTTACTTCATCACTCGCAAGCCCGTCCTTTCGGGAAATATAGACCGTGGAATCACCGTCGTATCGGATTACACCATATCCATTCGTTGCAAACCAAAGAATTCCCGATTTATCCTGATAAATTTTAGTGATATGGGCCCGAATCGCCAAAGCAGGATCGTCGTAGATATGATCCACATTCAGCGGACCCAAAAGCTCATGTAAAAACCTCGATTGGATATTTGATGAATCCGGAATCTGTAGATCACCAATGGAAATCTGCTTTTCCGATTTCGTTGATTGTTCCTGACCGTTGCACGCTGTGACCACAGCAAAAATGAAAACAATCAGCTGAATTGGTGCATGGTTTAATCTTCTCTTTTTCATAATGTTTCGAATTTATGCAGCAAACATAAATCGAAACATCTCTGCACACTTCCAGGCAAGGTAAATGATTGTAAACCGGATGTAAAAATTTGATCTTTGGAATGTAATGAAGACGTTTACATAGGAGGAATATTGGAGATATTTTTCCTATCAACTGCTTGACAGCTTCAACTCCCGGATGCCGGGAGTATATCACCGTACCGTGAAGAAAGATAATTGTTTGAGCTTTGAATCGACCAAAGTAATCGAGATGCATTTGAACTCATTTACCAAGTGGCTTTAGCCTGCTTAATTTTTTATTTTTTTGAATTCCCAATCCAGAATGAGAATGGAGGTGATTTATAACCGAAATTTTAATAACCTATTGACAAACGTTCATTTTTTTTCTGAATGGAAGACTGCGAATATGTCTTCAATAATTAATGAGATCCACCTCCAATCACAACTTTCCTATGGTGACATCTATCAAATCTTCCACCAAAATCGCAGTGATAGCATTACAAGGAATAACCTCAATTGGCTATAGACAATCTTATCTGAAATGCTATATTTAGGCCAACCAAAGCCTGGAATTATGCATCTTCTTCTGCGATTTTCTGTCACCAATCTGCTCATAGTAGCTTTCTCATTCGTCCTTTCCGCACAGGTTGAATATTGCCAGGATCCCGAAGCGTGGAATCCTATAGAAACAAGCGGAATTTATGCCGGTCCTTGCATATACCTGCCACAGTGCGACCCCGGTTTCCAACCCGTTATTTTTGAACCCTCCTTTATTTATTCAAGCCAGTGGGGTTCCGAATTCCACCTTATTTCGGTTGATCTGCAGGATACCATAATAAGTGGTATTACTGAAGGGAATGGAGATTACTTCGTGAATTTCCGTGCCGTATGCATAGACCCTGAGCTTTGTTATTACTTCGACATGTACCCGATTTCACAGAACCCAGGTTTCTATACCTTCGGTGGACCTTTCGTTTCTATTTACCCAAACGAATTTGGTGCGGAGCTGGCCTACTACAGCAGTCATCCGGGGCCGGCTGATATGTACCGCGTATCCTTCGCCCCGGATTCAACCGGGTATTACAACTGCGGCATACTTGGATGCACCGATCCCATCGCCATGAATTATTGGGCCCAGGCCACAGAAGACTACAATTGCGAATATTGTGACAACAATACATTCATTGCGGAATTGGAACAGGTAATGGGCGAGGAACCCGTATCCTATCAAATAGTACAAGGTGATTCGATCGTATTTAATGGTTATTTGCCCCAACCCAATGGTTTAAATCACGAACTAATTTGCCTGCCGGATGGATGTTATGAACTCAGAGCCCAGGGCGACCCCTGGTACTTTCACAAGCTTCGACTGTATGAGCTTTCTGGCGATACGCTGGCTACCGTTTCTCTTTCACAAAACGAGCCTTTGCGACACCCATTCGCCGTCAATGTTGAACCCTGTGACAACGACGAAATATTGTTCGGCTGTACCAATCCACTGAGCCTTAATTATGATCCCGATGCTGAAATATACGATGGAACCTGCGATTTGCAAAATGACGGATGTTCACTGAGCCTGGAGGCAACGTTGGACACTTTGAACGGAACCATACAGCTCACTTGCAGCATTTACAGCATTGATTACCCCTGGTTAATCCTTGTTGATTTTGGAGATGGCAGTCCTTTAATTGAGGCCACACCCAATATGACGCATGAATATACCGAACCGGGCGTTTACGAAGTCTGTGCCACCATTCACACCATAGCCTTTTTTGATCAGGTTCCATTATGTTATGATGGGGCCTGTGTCACTTTTGATGCGGAAAATTTTGGGATGGATGGGTCATTTAGTGCAGGTTTTACAGAAATAATATTATCGTCGCAGAAAGCACCAAATAAGGTTCACTTTGATGTGTTTCCTAACCCTGCTGGCAACATGGTGACTGTGAGATTACCCGATCAAAGCCAGGAAGCCACCTACACTATCCTTACAATAGAAGGACGGGTGGTTATATCAGGACCCCTGAACGATTCCGGCAACCAAATAGATGTTAGAGGGCTCTCAGGTGGACTGTACTTTATTCAGGTGAAACTGAGTGACGGTAATTATGCGAGCCAACGCCTTATAGTGGACAATTAGAAAATGCGCAGGTTCGAATCCGAACTGCACAAGTGACCGTCTTATGGGCCTGTCGGACCGGCAAGCGCGTGTGGCGGGAGATGTAAAAATTTTACAAAATCAAAAGAGCCTGTCTACTTGTTTCGCACAAATTCTACTACCGCCCGTCCGGAGTTACAACCTCTCCTTTTTCAGTCACCCGGACGGAAACCTCGTTGATAAACACATCTTCGATCACTGCGTCGCCGTCCTTGACTCTCACAAGGGCATAGGCGGTTTGATTGGTGTCGGTTTGTGACGCTGTATAAGCCAACTCTGCACCGTAAGCTTTGGATTCTTCCATGTAAAACCGGTCCATGGGGTAATTGATGGTCAGTATATCATTTCCAGTTCCGGAAAGAAAACCCGCTTTGGCTTTGATATAATCGGGTCCATCATCCGGTGCATGTCGTGAAATGGATTTGATCAGGGCATAACCTAAAGAGTCCGTGCCCAGGCTCACGTAGACTGTTTCACCCATTTCCCAGACTTTTGTATCGTCTACGCGCACTGTATTGGCGGCGAAACTCAATATGATGTATTTTCCCCGAAAGGGATCGTTTGGATCGATGGGAGCGGTCTTAAATTTGTACGGCGTACCAGCGGCAAGGGTACCTTCTTTTTTGATAATCATACTGGCAGGCACGTATATCTGCGCGATCAACATCAGAGCAAAAAGGCTTGCATAGAGATATTTTTTACTCATTGGTTTTACGTTTTTTGATGATGCGGTAGTTCGCTGCGAAAAATCCGACCCCAACGGTCAGAAACATCAGTCCGCGAACCACAAATGTCAGGTCGCTGTCGAAAAAACGGCAGACGACGAGTGCAGTAATAATGAGCAAGCCGAAGTTTAGCAGTCCGAGATGGTCCTCACGTCCTCCTTCCCGAATGTACAAAATACCTACTGTAAGAGTAAGCAGGTTGATCAGCACCACCGCGCCCGGAACAAAATATCCCAGTATAAAGATTACCGCGAAAATGAGGAAAACAGGCGACAAAGGCTTTATATCGCTTAGTGACCTCCCTTTTTGTTGATTAAAAAACAACCAGGCAGCGCCTGCAAACAACACCATCGCGACGTAAAATTCCGGTGCGCTGAATACCTGTTCGGCAGAATGTCCGGCAATATACAGCCGTTTCCAAAACCAGTCGAAACTCAGCGTAAGCAAAAGGACAATTGTTCCCAACGAACCTATGATACGGTACCCATTTTTGCCGGTGTGTGATTGTGCAAAAAGTGGTGAATTTCCAGTCAGGTAAAACAAACCAAAAAGGCTGAAATAGGCCATATACAGCCACTCTTCTGTGGAGTATGCCACAGTGCCCAGCGCGATGCTCAGGTAGGCTGGCACAAGCCAATGGTGAAACAGGGTGAAATTGCTACGCGGACTCCGGCGATGAAGCAGATAATAATGAGGTAAAACGACCGCGATCAGAACCCAGTATGAGTACGAGATTATATGAGGAAAATTCCAGTAGCCACTTTGAAGGGCATAGAAGGAAATCCCGGTAATGTACAGAAGTGAAGCCATTGACGACCTCATTACGTAAATGATCGGCAAACAAAGCAGCATCCATGTGAGCATAAACGAACTGAGATCGCCGGGAATATGGTATATCTGGCTTACAAGCGAAACAGACGCCCCAACAGCAAAAAACAAAAAGGAAGCTGTGCTTTCCCGCCATCCAATCTGACCCGGTTTTCTGAGCAAGACAAATGCGCAGAGTGCCTGTCCGACTATCAGTGGAAGGAATGCAAAACCCGTTTTGACCACCCCTGGCAGTGTATCCCAATTGTGGGCAATAATCAGAATAATGCCCAGACCCACCAGAATAGCACCGAGAATACCAAAGGCAATGAGTTGACGGTTGTTCGAGGCACCTTCACGGGATTTGTAATACGCCGTGATTTTGTCAGCCGTTTCCGCTGAAATTACCTTGGCCTGTATGAGTTCTGGAAGGTCTTTCAACATAAAGATGAAATGATTTTGAAATGGATCTGGTTGGGAGTAGAAAGGAATGAAACATTTGTTGAATTTAAAAGGATGAAATAGTTCGGCTGAGCTAATTCGCGATGCATTGGTTCGATTCAAAAGCCGACCAATAGTTCGACTGTATTTATTCTGTGTTTCGAATTTGTCCGTTTGCCACGATCTCATTTGAGAAAGTCACCAGAACTTCAGCAAAATGTTTCGCCTGACCAATCATTGGCAAATGTCCGCTATCAATGGCAATGATTCTTTCCGCATTCAAATTTTTAGCCATTTGATCCTGAAAAGAAGGTGGCATCGATTTGTCATTGTTGAGCTTTATATATAGCCGATTAATGTCCGGGAGGTCATATTTGATTTTGGTTGTATAGAGCGACCTTGATTCCGGGGTAAACTCCTCTACAATTTTTGCCGTTTGTTCCGCAGTGAGATCGTTGCACAGTTCAGTTTCGATTGATTTTTGGGGAGGTTTTGTGCCGAATATTTTCAGAATGATGTGCATGATCAGTTTTTGCGGAAGCGGCAATGAACAGGCAAATGAATTTCCACTGATGGGAATCACAGAAGCCACTGCAACAAATCCCATCAATTCACTTTTAAAATTTTCCGCGACCTTTAAACCAACACAGGCTCCGATGGAGTGTGCGACTATGATGAACTGATCATGATTCCAATTTTCAATTTGACTGATTGCGGTATCTACGTAATCGTCAAATGACAATGTTTTATTCAGAACGCCGTCCGTTTTTCTGTTGGGAAATTCAATCACCAAAGATGGGTTTTTTATTTCCTTTATTAAATCTGCCCATACAGAGCGGTTTAAACCTGCTCCGTGGATAAATACGAATCCGATTCTCTTATCCATAAACTCTATTTTTCAAAAAAAAATCAAGATTGCGAGGAAACTAAAAAATCTATAGATGTAACCGTTTTTTGAGGTTATAAAGAGGATTGTAACTGCATACTTTCCTTTGCTGCATTGTCAGAATTCACGAAAAAGACATTTGACTTTTCTTTGGCTCGCACCTTCTGTGTGATTGTTCTTTTTCTGCGCTGTAATTACTCACTCAAGTTTCGCACATTATTTATACTGGACATAAAATGTAAAATAGTGTCTTAGACCGCTTGATATGCATTGTTAAAAAATAATTCCCACCTGTAATACTACAGATCCCGGAACCAGACAATTTCCATCGCCTGGCCCTCGGCCTATTTTTATTCTGTAGAAAAATAAAGTACAACTAAGCGAAGCATTCTCATGAATACCATTAAAAAAACAAGACACGCATGAATAACATAGCTTAACCGCACACATGTTTATTCGCGTGTGTCTGTTTTTCAGTTGTGATTACGCAGCGAAGCAAGTCCGGATGAGCGCTACCACTTTAGTTGGTCCACTTTTTGTCAAGAACTAAGTGCAACGTCTCAAGCTCTTCAAATAAAATCAACACAGAGCTGAAAAAGTGAAAAATAAAAAATCACTGAATATTTAAGTTGAAAATGTGTAGACTGCAAGATAGGTTACTCAATACTATTCTAAATCAGATTAATATAAGAAGAAATCAATTTTTTGCATGTGTGCGAAACTTGAGTTATTAAGAATTCACGCTTTTCACATAGCAGCTTGTACTCACTTGCGCCAAATCGCGAATTATTGACGCCAACCTTTTCGTGATAATTGCGTGATATCTTTAAAGCACCTTTGGCTCCAGAAAACCAATAAAATTTAAAACGTATGAGAACTTCACTTTGGGCGATGGCCCTTTTATTATTCATTTTTACTTCATGTGATGATGATGACAGCGACGACGCTCCAACTACTGTTACAATAGATTCTTCCAGACCAAATGGAAATTTCACCAGTAGCCGGGCAGGGTCATTTGTTGAGCAGAATGGAACAGGTAGTGCAGGGATGGCGCAACTGGGAACGGATACCCAGGGAACACAATTCCTTCGATTCTCTAATGATTTTACATCAAACTTTAATACCGGTACCATTACGGTCTATCTTTCAGAAACCAATCAAGATTTAAATGATGTTTTTGATCCGGGCAATGGCAATCCAGGTTTGCGGATAGTAGGTCCGGTAACGAGCGGTGGCGAGAAGTTTTTCAGGTTGGATCCTGCTGCCGGCGCTCAATTTAATTACGTCATTTTATGGTGTGCATCTGCTGGTATTCCTTTCGGAAATGCACCGCTGAATTAAACCATTTTTTATTGCGCAAAAACGGGTCGGCTGGTTTTCCGGTCGGCCCGTTTTATTTAAAAAAGTATGATTAAGCCACTGATAATTTTCGCTCTTTTACTTTCTACCTCCGGTTTCGCTCAAAGCGGTTGGGTTAAAGAAAAAGGAAAACTATATTCTCAACTTTCATTTGCTGCGTTAAATTCAGATGAATATTATAATCTGAATGGCGCGCAGCTGCGCACTTCCGAATTTCAGCAGCAGAGCGTCCTGGCGTATGGCGAATACGGCCTGGGAAGGCGATTTGCCGCTGTGTTGAACTATGTAGGTTATCGTTGGAATGCTTTTGAAACCACCGATCGCGTGTCCGGGAGTGGCGATGCATTTGTAGGCGTACAATACGGCATTCTTACAGGAAAATTCCCCCTTTCGATTCTGGTTGGGCCGGAAATTCCCATCGGAAATGCTGATTTGAAGGCACAAAATATCAACAGCCCATTTGTAGACGTAATCAATATTCCCACTGGTGATGGCGAATGGAATGTGTGGAGTACGCTGGCGCTATCTCACTCTTTTCCCAAACTAAAAATGTATGCCACGGTTACAGCAGGATTTAATTATCGCACCAGGTATGAGGACAGCAATTTCAACAATCAGGTTAAGTCAAATGTGGAAGTGGGCTTCCAGCCAATAAAAAAACTTTGGCTACAAGCCAGATTGGGAATTTACGAAACCCTCGGTACACCTGATAGAGGGGTAGACTTCATACGTGGCGAAGGCACAGCTTTTACGACTTTCGGTCTGGCAGCGGCTTATGATGTTTATAAAGGTTTCGGAATTGGGGCGCAGGGAACTTTTTACGATGATTTTATAGTGGATCGCAAGAACATCTACAGCGCTGCGGTATTATCTGCCGGACTTTACTTTAAGATAGAATAAACAATAGCGTTTCAAACATTGGGAACAAAAGGCAGTGAGAACCAAAAAGTAGTCAAGCCGTCTTTCTCGCTGCGCACCTGAATTACAGCGTGATGAATTTCCAATATTTTTTTTACTATGGCAAGGCCGAGACCAGAACTAAGCTCTGCTTCAGTTTTTATGCGCTCGTCTGAGCGATAAAACCGGTCGAACAGATGCGGAATCTCGCTTTCTTCAATTCCGGCGCCCGTATTTGATATGGCCAATTCCAGCTTATCTTTCTTGCTGATGGCTTCAAGACGCACCGTTCCATTTTCGGGCGTATACTTTATGGCATTTTCAAGCAGATTTTGGATCACGCGCTGCATCAGACCAATGTCGGCCATTACAGGATGTGACGTAGGGTCAATTTTCACTTGAAAGTCGATCATTTTCTTTGCAGCCATAAGGGAAAACTCTTCGTGGGAAGCTTCCAAAAGTTCTTGAAGTTTTACCGATTGCCTGCGCACTTCCATTTGATGTGACTCAAGCTTAGAAAGTTCAAAAAGATCTGCGACGAGTTTCTTCAGTTTTTCGCTGCTGCGCAACGCTATTTGAAGATACTTCTTCTGTTCTTCGGGTTTCAGCGATTCCGCTTTGATAAGAAGGGTGTCTATATAGCCGTGTATGACCGCCATCGGGCTACGAATGTCATGTGATACGTTGGCTATGAGTTCCCTGCGCAGATGATCCACCTGTTTCAGGTCTTCCATATTTGCCAGTATTGAGTCGGCCATTTGATTAAAAGTACGACCGATTAATGCTATTTCGTCATTTGAATGAATAGGTATGCGCGCTTTATAATCTCCGCCTTCAAAGCGCTTCACCGTTTGGATTATAATCCGAAGGTTTTTGGTTAGAAAATAAATGAGCAGTATGCCTATAAGAAAAGCTCCAAAAAGTGTGACCAAAAAGGCCGTAGTACCCACTTTCAGGAAAAAACCAGTTGAAAATGCCTCAGCAATCGTTTCATACTTTTCACTCGCCAATACAATATAAACATAGCCTTGTAACTCATCATTGGTAATAACAGCGGTTGCTGAAAATACTGTTTTATTTCCAGGTTGGCGCGGGTCGTCACCCAACACAAATTCCAACCCGTCTGAAGCAATAAACTCCTTAACCGGCTTTAAATCTATATTTTTCAGACGTACTTTTTTGTCCAGGACGACATAGCTTAAAATCAGGCCTGCAGGGTCTAAGAGATAAACTTCAATACCCGGATTTACGGCCATCATGGAGTGCATGATTATACCCACGGCTTCTTCATTCACTTTGCCATTTTCAAATGGCTGAACTTCCAAAAGCATCTGTTTGGCCACAGCAGAATTCAGTTTTTGTGTTGTCTGCTGGTAGTAGGTTCTCCCTGCATTTGCAGTAATGAGAATATATGAAACCCCGAGTACGAATAACATCATAAGCAGGCCGAGCGAGAGCCGCCAAATAAGACTATTTCTAAATTTTGCTTTTTCCATCATAATGCGTCATTTAAGCGGTAGCCTACGCCCCAGGTTGTAAGAATATAGCGGGGCTGAGTGTCATTTGGTTCCAACTTCGATCTGAGCCGGTTTATATGTGAATTTACCGTATGCTCATAGCCCGAAAATTCATATCCCCATACCTTATTGAGCAGTTCTTCCCGCGTGAAACTCCTTCCTGGGTGGCGGCAGAACATGGTGAGCAAGTCGAATTCTTTGGGCGTGAGATCAAGTATCTGATCGCCACGCTTTACCTGCCTGTTTACAAAATTCACTACGATGTCGGCATGAGATAAAATAGTCTCTTGTTTTCCCTCTTGCGTGGTAAAAGCCGCCGCTCTTCGAAGCATGGCTTTTACCCGGGCCAGCAGTTCCCTGATGCCAAATGGTTTGGTAAGGTAATCGTCTGCGCCGGATTCGAGCCCGGATACCTTATCGAGTTCTTCCGCTTTTGCGGTCAACATCAGCACGGGGATGTGTATTTCGCGCTTTCTTAATTCGCGGCATACGTCGATACCGTTCATTTTTGGAAGCATTATATCCAGTATGATCAGGTCAAAAATTTTACTACTCGCTTCCTCCAATGCATCTTTGCCATTATTTATACAGATCGTTTGGCAGCCTAAGTCAGCCAAATGAAGTTTAAGTAAATTTGAAATATCGGAATCATCTTCAACTATCAAGACCTTCTTCATACATCATGTTCTTTATGCGTTTATTTACTGCAGATCAAAGTTGTTTTTTCTGTTTCAAGTCACATTTTCCAAAAGTAATTAATCCCCTATTGGTGCGCGTGGAAACTATTCATAAACTGAATTTTCCACAAAGCTTTTGTAATCATTCAGGTCTTTTGTTACGCTGTCCAACCTGGATGTTAATGATGCAATCGCAATTTTTCCCTATGGTAAAGGCCATGGCGGATTTTATCAGTTGGAATTAATGAAAAATGAAAATTATTAACTCAAGTTTCGCACATTTATTTCTATTCACCTCATCCCTACATATGCATATCGTAAATGTCAGGTCGAGTGATTTTTGAAGGAGCGCAGCGGATTCAAAAATTTTATCGAGACCATTTCGAGAGATCAAAATTTCCCACCGCTTCCCGATAAAATTTTCAACACAAGAATCTGCTCACCTCGCTACGCTGCGGTGCCATCTTCTATGGTTGAAAATCACTCGAACTGACTGAGATATCGAATTGCGAGATAGACAGTCAAATATTTACGATGGCAAGAAGATTTATCACAATCGATGGTTTTCCGCATAATAGGGCCTAAAATGGGTATACGAAACTTGGGTATTTAATCGTTTGCTCCCTTACATTCGTATTAGTAACTTCTTCCGTTGCGTTTGCACAGTCCAAAACGGTAAAAACGAGCCAAACAGCTATTTTGAAACCAATGCAATGTATTTATTCTTTTTGTTGTGATGAAAATGAATTAAACCGTCCTGAATAAACATTTCAAGACGGTTTCTTTCATATTATTTTACGACAATCCGGTAATGAGGCGTAGGATTCAGCGGGCAGGAATACACATATTCTCCTGCACCCAAATCTACTACCCCAGTGTACTCGGCTTCACCTTTTTTGATGTAGGCGGTGGTAAACGAATTGGGTAGTGCTGTTTTCATTACATCCCCATCTTTATCTCCGGCCTTTTGAATGACAAATCCGAGGTCCTTTTCTACATCTTCATTGACCACACGAAACTGATATTGGCCCGGCTTAAGATTCAATTCTTTGGTAGTGAATTCACCAGTTGTTTGTGTCAGTTCGATGACTGTAACATTGTTTTCTGTTTTTTGAGCCTGCAATTGAACAGAGCTTAAAAGAAGTAGGCTTAAGGCCATTAAACCTACGGCTGCGTTTGTAGCTTTTTTCATATTCGTTTTAGTTTACGCAAATTTATTGAGAGAGTATCACGATTTAGTCACAGACGTTCAATCATTTTATCATTGATTCTGTTCATCTTTTCTAGGCCCTCACTATACGATCGGTTCCTTTTTATTTCTTGCATTGTCATTAAGATTTTTAATTTCAGTCAAAATTGACAATACAAAGATGGGGCAACAGACCAGGTGGGTGTTATGACAGAACTTACCCTTTTCGGTATTTTTCGGACATTTGATTTTTAAATGCAATAGGCGACATCTTTGTTTCTGTTTTAAAGAGTTTGGCAAAGTAAGAACTATCAAAATAATGAAGCTGTGTTGCAATTTCAGAAACAGAACTATCTGTAAAAGTTAATAGTCGTTTTGCTTCTAAAATACTTCTTGCTCTAATCACTTCACTTGTAGTTTTCCCTGTAACTGTTTTGCAAATTAAGCTCAAATGATGCTGTGTAACAAATAATTGACTGGCATAAAAACGGGTTGTTTTATTTTCAACAAAATGCTTGTCCAACAAATTTTTGAATTGCTTGTAAAGGATAAGATATTTCTTTGAGATGGGTTTTTCCAATTGCGTATCAATGCAACGCTGCACTTGTGCTAGTAAAATATGTAGCAGTGATTGTGTAATTGTTGGGCTTCTGTCGTTTCTTTTCTGCTCCTTTGAAATCAAATCAATTGTTTGCTTAATTTCTGTAAAGTCTTTCCTATTGAAATTGATACAAGGGTTTGCATAAAAATTGTCCAGAAATGTCAATTCAAACAGTCTGTTTTTACTATCGTGGTTGAGTAGAAAAAAGTCTTCTGTAAAAAGGATTGTCCCACCAGTCAAAGGCTTCCATTCTTCAAACTGATGTAGCTGGTTTGGCGAAATAAAAAACATGGTATTCGGCAAAACTTCGTACACTTTATAGTCAATAGTTTGATAGCTCATACCTTGCTCCGTCCAAAGAATTTCGTAAAAAGAATGCTTATGCATGTCATCCACATCAGGCTCTTCCATTTCGTCAAACCGCATAATCTCAAAGTCGGTCGGGTTTGTCGGCTGGTTTATGAAATGTCCGATGTTATATTTAGTAAACAGTTCTTTCATACGGTAAATTTCGTCAATTTTTGTCTGTTCACCATAGGAATTTCTTTCAATACATTCTAAATTATTAAGTTATTTTATTGAATTTGAGTAATTTATAAAATAGCTCTTGTTGGTGTTCTTTTTCATGAAACGGATTCTTTTTGAAAAAATCCGTGTGCTCAATATCTGCCAGGTCACATCGTTCTTCGGCTTTGCCCTTTCTGAGTCTCACATGGCGACAAAGTCCATTCCGGATCACCCATTTTGACTTTCTGAAGACATTCGACGCGACACCAAAGGGCAAAATCCAAACCGCACCACGCCACAAACCCCATACATCCGGCAGCGCCTTTTGCATGGGGTTTTGCAACCAAACCAATCGTGAAATTGGTTTTTATCAGAATTGAATGCGGTACATAAAGTCCGGGAAAAATCCTATTTGATTCACGTTGTTGATCTCATCAGTCACGGGATTGTACCGCTGCACAAATACGTTTTCTCTGTTGGTGACATTCTGAAAGTCAACGAAAATGGTTTGAGAAATTTTGCCATTCCTGCTGTTCATGCGGAAGCCAATTTTCGCGTCCCAGCGGAAATATTCGCTGTAGCGCTCGCTGAAAGCAATGTCTTCCCGAAATACAGTTCGCCCCTGGTTGAGGCGTGTGGCAGCAAGGTCGATGGGCGTGTAGGGCCTGCCCCCGGAATATGTGACGCGTGTATCAAAGGTGATCGCATTCCTGTTTTCCTTCCCTACTTTCCATTCCTTGCCCACGAGGGCATTCATTACATAGCGGTTGGAAAAAGCAGTGCTGCGCTCCACCTCGTCGCTACCCCGATAGCGGGAATCGAATACCGAAATGGTCGACATGGCGTAGTAGCCTCTGCTGAAAAATTTTTCCAATGTGAGCTCCACGCCATAATTCTCTCCGGTGCCCTCACTCACGAGGTTGGCCCGTTCGGTGAATACGAAATCGGCTCCCTCGTTGATGGCGCTGTAGCTGCTCTCCAGCCCTCCTTCCACGGGGAGGTCAAATAGGTACTGGTAATAAACCTCGGCTTTGAGTCGCCAATCGGTGCCCAGCCTGCGGTCATATCCGGCCACAAAGTGGTGGCTCTTCATGAAGTCGAGATTCTCGTTGGCTTTGACAGAAATGCCATCCTCACCGGGGCGCTCCAGAAGCAACACAGGAAGAGGCGCTATTTGCCCGTGAAGGCCGTATGCCACACTCCAGCGGGCTTTTGGCGTGGCCTGCCAATTGATCGCCGCACGCGGGGCGAGCATGGCATCTTCGGTGAGATCGAAATACTGGCTGTGAAGTCCAAGGGTGGCGCTCAGCTGATCGGTAAACTTGTACTCTCCCTGGGCGTAAGCCTGCAGCAGCGGATAAAAATCGTCTGTATTTCGCACAGTGAAAAAGTAATCGGGCACCCCGTCCCCATTGCTGTCAGGGATTTCAGTCCGGCGGTCGCGGTCGCGTACTTTTGAACGCAAGTGGTATACCTCGGCGAGCACACCGGCACGCATATTAAAGCGGGCGTTGTACTTTTTGTTGTATTGCGATGAAAGGGTGTAACGCATCTCTTCGTCGCTGGCTTCGGTGGCGCGGTACGTGCGGCGGGTTCCGTCATCGACTACAAAATTGTCCTGATCGTAGTACGATCCCATGATGCTCGCTCCGATCGTGGTTTTCACAAATGCGGTGTTGTTGATCCTCGCCACGTGGTTGATGCCCACGATACCGAGGCTGTTGCTCACAAAAGCATTGTTATTGGGATCGGCAAAAAGATCGTTTTCATCAATCTCATCACCCAGAAAGTCGATGGTGCTGGTGCCGCCCATCCCGAAAAGTTCAAAACGGCCGAGCTTGCCTTCCCCAAAGTTGACTTTGAAATTGAGATCCTGATAATTCGGAATTGCAGAGGTACCGGTTGCGGCCAGGCTGGCGATGCCGTATCGGTACGACACGAGGTAAGATCCCCTGTTTTTCTTGTTGAGCGGTCCTTCCGCCATGAGTTCCATGCCGGTAAAAACGGAAAGCTGGGCAGTGAATTCATGTTTGTCGGCATTCCCATTCCGGAATTTCACGTCAAAAACAGCTGCGTTGGCATTCCCGTATTCCGCCGGAAAGGCGCCGGTAATAAAATCGCTTGTGCGGAGAACGTTCGTATTGAGCGCACTCACAGGGCCGCCGGTGGTACCAAGCGTTGCAAAGTGGTTGGTGGTGCCTATCGGCAAACCTTCAATACGCCAAAGCATACCGACGGGCGAATTGCCCCGCACCACAATGTCGTTCCGGGCATCATTGGCCGCATTGGCTCCGGCAAACATCGTGGCAAGGCGTGCTACATCATTCCGACCGCCACTGAACCGGGTTACCTCTTCCGGACTAAAGGTCCGGGCGCTGACTTTGGCCATGTCGTTCCGGGCGCGGCCGGGATCGCCGTCATCGGCAGTGATCACCACTTCGTTGAGTCGCTCCACTGATTCCTCAAGCGCCACCTGGAGCACGACTTCTTTTCCGGAAGTAACCAATACATTCGGAATGCTTTGTGGCTTGTATCCGATGTAGGTGATTCCCAGATTTTGCCGACCTATCGGCACCCCTTCCAACCGGAAATTGCCATCCATGTCGCTGACTGCACCGATAAAAGGGTCGGAATCAATTACGACCACATTCACGCCATAGAGCGGCATGTTGGAATCCATGTCAGTGACCGTACCTTTTACAGTCTGCGTTTGTGCCTTAACGGCAAATGGGGTTAAAATGGCCAGCAATAACAAAAGGATAAATGTCAAGAGGCCTGACGAATTTGAAACAATAGTTTTCATATGCTTTTGGTTTGATTTGCAGGTCGAAACTATGCTGCCCTTCCCCGGAATGAAAGTCATTTGCCGCAAGGCAACGAATAAACATGCTGGAACGAAATATGAAAAGTCTGAAGGGAGATATTTCCGGAAAAGGGCTAAATTTTCGCTTCAAAATGCCATAAAGTCGTTTCAGATATCCTTTTTACCGTTTCAGGAAATCCCTGTTGGCGGAGCATTTCAATTTGCATTATCTTCGTATGCAATGAAGTGGAGTAAATTATTGGTCGAACCATGGCCGCGCATCATCGGCATTCCCCTCCTGGGCTGCATGCTCACTTTTGCCTTCAATAGTCCACCATATACGGCCATCCATTTTCTGGTGTCCATCACCATCACCGGTATTATTTGGCAATGCGATTATATGATCATCATCTGGTTTAGGAAGACCTATCCAAAACTCGAAGACACGCCCAAAAGACTCCTGTACACAGTCGGCCTTATACTTTTGTTCAATACGGCTTTTGATATGCTGGTCTGCGAAGGGTTGGCGAGACTGGGCTTACAGGAAGACAGATGGAACGACTACATCTTCGACAAACTCCTGCGCAACCTCGCGGCTACTTTCGCTGTGGGAACGCTTTATGAAGCAGGCTATTTCTTCAACCGCTGGAAAATACAGAGTATAGAAACTGAACAAATCAAAAGCGAAAGGCTCCGCGCCGAACTGAGTACCCTCAAAAACCAGATTTCGCCACATTTCCTCTTCAACAGCCTCAACACCCTGGTGGCGCTGATCCACGAAAATCAGGCCCAGGCCGTGCGCTTTACCGAAAAACTCAGCGAGGTGTACCGATACATCCTCCAGTACAAAGACCGCGAGGTGGTGCCGCTCAGCACCGAAGTGCATTTTACAGAAGCCTATTTGTTCCTGCTCAAAATGCGCTTCGAGCGCGGACTTGAAGTGAATATCGACCTGGCTGCCTCTGCCCTCTCTCGTCATGTGGCTCCCCTTACCCTGCAGATTTTGGTGGAAAATGCCGTGAAGCACAATGTCGTATCACCGAGCAGACCTTTGCACATCGACATCTATATCGAATACGGGAGTAGGCTCATCGTGCGCAACAACCTCCAACGCAAACCCGCTGAAGGCAAATCCACCCTTACCGGATTGGAAAACATCCGCCGGCGCTACAGCCATCTGAGCGATGTGGCCATGGATGTAATTGAAACGCGGGAGTATTTTATGGTGGCCCTGCCCCTGCTCAGCCTTGCGGAAAATGCGGAAGAAGTCCTACTCGAAACATAAACCCTGATGCGCATACTGATCATCGAAGATGAAGCCCCCGCCTACCGCCGCCTGCACAACCTGCTCAGTGAAACCGGTGAGAATATCGAAGTGGTGGACGTTGTCGACTCCATAGCCGACGGACTCAACTGGCTGCGCACGCATGGATGTCCCGACCTGATCATGAGCGATATTCAACTCTCCGACGGACTTAGTTTTGAAATTTACAGGCAGTTTGAGGTCGAATGCCCCATCATTTTCACCACCGCTTACGACGAGTACATGCTCGACGCTTTTCAGAGCAATGGCATCGACTACCTGTTAAAACCCCTTCAATCTGCCGATCTGCAACGCAGCCTCGAAAAATTCAAGCGACTGCGGGGCAATGGCAGAGACGCCCCCACGCCGGATTTGAAGCGCCTGCTCGCCAACCTCGGCCAGGCCTCAAAGGTGTATAAAACACGATTTCTGGTCAAAGTTGGCAGCAAACTTATTCCCGTGACCATCGACGAGGTGGGTTGGTTTCGCTATGCCGATGGAGGCACGGAGTTGCACACCCTGTCGGGAAAAATGTACGCCATCGACGCCCCGCTCGACCTTTTGGAAAAACAACTCGATCCCGCCCTGTTTTTCCGGATCAACCGGCAATATCTCGCGCGAATCCAGAGCATCGGCACCGTGCACCAATATTTCAAAGGCAAATTAAAGCTCCAGCTCACGCCCACCCCTGCCGAAGACGTGACCGTAAGCCGTGAACGCGCACGGTTATTTAAAGAGTGGTTGGCAGGAGAATGAACAGCGGAAGAGTTGTGTGGGTGCCCGGTTTATCGTGAATTTTCAATCCTGAACAGGTATGTTTTCATTGTTGCGCGATTCGTCGGACGGCTTTGTACCGAAATTTTGTTGGAATAGGCACCTCTCTTTCGGGGCGATCATTTCGAAATCCCCAACGTGTCCAGATGTTTTACACGGTGGTAGGTCAATGCAGCCCTTATGCATTCCTTTAATTCTAAAACGGGGATTTGTTGGTTCATCTGAAAAACAATTGCTCGATTTCCCTCAAACTGAAATGTATGGTCGAAGACCATTCTAAATGTATCAACCAACCGACTCGTACATTTGAAATACATGGCATACTGGTTCGGAGATTTTTCTTTCCAATCCATTCGCAGGGTACTTCCATATTTGGTCAAAAAACTGGGTTCTCCCCATTTCAAGGTCTCTTCAAGCGCATCAATGCCCTCTGTTTCATCTGCTGTTTCTATTACCAGATTTCTCAAGAACTGCATTTTATCACGAACCAAATCGGGATAGTCGGCAAAAATTTGATCCACATTGGGGTTTGTTCTGAGCGTCAACTTTCCCATGGTTGAGGTTCTTTTTTGAACGATAAAATAACGACAGGCCAGTCTTTGATCCAATCGATTGTACCAAAACGGTTTAAAATTACAAAAATTAACGAAGGAATAAAATGGGACTGTCCTTCCGAAATAAGCACTGTATTAAAACGGCATTTATCTTATCTGGTCAGTTTGAAATACTGACAGTATTCCTGACGAATTTTTGAGAACCCAACTGCTCAAGCATAAACCAGGCGACATCTGCCCTTGGGATCTTCAGGCTGAGATTTTTTACATCGCCATGAAACCCAATTTGAAAATTTCGGGTGACAGGTCCATTTGTAAATGCACTCGGGCGCACGATTGTAAAGTCAAGATTGCTCTGATCTATATAAACTTCCTGCTCCTGGTGGTCCCGGAATGCCTTTTTGAGGAGCAATCCGAACATGATATATTTCCAAAAAAAGCTCAGGTTGCTCCAGCTGTCACCGAGCCCAATGGTGGTCTGACATATCAGTCTTTTTACACCTGACTTTTCCATCGCCTTTACAATGTTCCGGGTACCAGACGCACGTACCTTGCCTTTGCCTCCATCCCCGAGCGCACAGAAAACAGCATCGACATCCTTCAGAGCGTTTTCCACATCAACCAAATTGTTGACATCGCCCTGAACAATGGCCAATAAGGGGTTTTTATTTCTCTGCAATTTTTCCGGATGGCGGGTAAAGGCTTTTACATGAAAGTCTTTGTCCAGGGCTTGTTCAACAAGATAAGTTCCCAGGGTGCCTGTTGCACCAAAAATAATTATGCGCATATTTTTTATGCAAATATGCCGACCACCAAAATATCAAAATAGAACAAAAACGACAAAATCAATTTTCGGAATTGTCCGTCACAAATTGTTTCGGTGTTTTCCCCGTAAAAGACTTAAATACCCTGATAAAATGAGATTGATCAGCAAAACCGTTCTGATAGACCACATCGGACAAGATATTGTAGTCATTTACCGATAGCTGTGTAAGTGAATTTTGAAATTGAATGATCTTAGCGAAATGTTTGGGAGTCAAACCTGTTTCAGATAAAAACCTTCTTTCAAAGGTTCTTTTCGTGAGATTGACTTCTTTGGCAATTGCTGTGATACCCAATTTCCCTTTGGCCAACAATATTTTTTCAATTGCAGAAAAAATAGAATGATCGAAATTTGATTTTCTTACCTCAATCTTTTCTGCGATATAAGTTGATAGGAAATCTATCTTGATTTTAAAATGTCTAACCTGTGATAATTCTTTGAGCAGGTTTTCTGGCGCTTGAGTAGTTAAATCATAACAATTGTCATTGATCGATTTGGCATCAATTCCAAAAAGACTTTTGAGTGTAAAGGGATATAGTTGAAAAATAACAATCTGAAAACTTCCGGAAACCTCAATTTCAATCGGCTCAATGGTCTGTCCGTAAAGGAATAGCGGTGGCATTCGTTTTTTGTGGGGGTTGACATATAGACCATTCGGTGATTCGTGATACATCAATCCGGGAAAACCATCTGCAAAAAAAGGCAAATTGGTTGTGGTCGTTTTTTCATCACATTCAAAAACCATGATATTTTTAATGAATGGAGAAAGTTTGTTGTCGAAGTTTGTAGTAATGCTTCTCATGATAATACTATGTTGCCCCCAATCATATTAGCCAATGCTCTGCAAATAAAAGGCATGGCTTTTATTATATGGCATTCTCATCGTACTTTATATCCAAAATCTCCAGTTTCAACCAGGTCCAGTCACCTTTTTCAAACTTCCATGTAGCAGTCATCCGAGAAGGAACTTTTATGCCTTCAAAGGTTTTATACTGGTCCACCAACAAAACCCATTCAAATCGCTTGGCATCTGGTTCATTGCCATTGTAACGCAAAGTGGAAAACCTGACAAAATCCCCATCAGAATTAAAGTAAAAAGTTCCGCTACCCTTCGTTCCTTTGTACTCCATGGTAGCCATTGCCGATGTGTCATTCAGTTCATGCCAGGTAACATAGGGGCTCAAGGCCAATGATGGAAACCAAACCATTTCACCTAAAAACCGCTGAAGCGTGCTTTCATTCATTTTCTCACCTCTTTCATCCACCAAGTTGATCAGGGAATTTAATTTGATCAGCATTTCCCCCTCCCCGCCTTCAAATTTATCCCTGCCCAGAAAATAGATGACATCATTCATTTTTACATCCACAGTCCAGATAAAAGCAGGCACATCAACCGTGGAATATTGAACCGCATTGGCTTTAAACCAATTTTCCTGATCGGGCTTTAATTTCATTTCGGCCTGTTGTACGACCTTGCCTGCTGCCATATATTTCTTTCCAATAGCCCCGGAATGACGAAGCCATTTCTTAACGGATTCTGGCAAGTACTCTATATCATTTTCCGAAATAACCCTTTCATTTGAAAAATTAGTTTGACTCAAAATTAAGCTTGTTTCAAGTTGAGTAAGTTTCTCAAAATTGAAATTTCCGTAAGAAATAACAGAAACAACAAGAATGATAAGATTGGGAATTGTGCCAAATTTGGCATCCTTCCAAAATAAAATAACCAGTAATTGAGATACCCCCACCGCGATAAATCCCAGAAGCCAGGCGTATCTGTGGTTTGCTATTTGAAAAATTCCAAATGCCAGAAAAAGCACGGCTGCGATCAGCCAAATGAGACCTATGGATTTGGAAATTGGCAATGTGAGTTCTTTCACTTCCTTTATTTCAAATCCTTTGATGAATCCAAGGATATGGATAAGTCCATGCATGAAAACGATGATTAAAAATGCGATTCTCATTTTATGCTTTTTTCATTTGTTGTCTGAAATTGTCATGATTTCTGACAATTCTATACATAAATTGAAGCCGGTTTTTTTGTCAATTGCCGGATTGTTACCAAATGAGCAAACAACACAGTCTGAACAACAAATGCCGGCAGCAAATTATACGGAAAATATAAGACGGCGATATTCGGTTGATCAAAAGCTATTTTTTGAAACGGTGAAGGAACTGCAAATACGGCTGTCACAACCACATTCAGTAAGAGAAGCAGACACAGAATATTCCATCCCAGCAGGAGTTTGCGGTTTATCCTGTGTTTCCGAAATGCCAGGTATGCAACGATCGGAGCAGTTATTCCTGAAAACAGGTCAAAGTTGGTTCCTTCGAAAGTCATGTACACCGAAACAAGCCCCTGATGAAAGAGCAAGGCCAAAACAATTTCCACCGGAATGCGGATGGTATGAGAGTAGGTTAACGTTTTCAAGTCTACATTGTCCATAAACGCTTTACCCTTTTCAGTTAAAAAGACAAAAGCGATGAAAATCACAGTTGGAAAAATCCCAAAAAGCATGATTCGGGGTGGAATTGTTTCCGTATTTTGATAAAATCCGTGCAGTCCAATGAACGTTTGAATTGCAATCCAGATGATGGCAAACAATAAAAAAGTCCGGGACTTACTCGCGAAATAAAACCAAATAACTGTTCCCAGGACTGTCAGTCCGAATAGAATTTCGATAAATAACAGGCTGTTATCAATCATCTGCGGGATCATTTAAAGAAGCCTAAAACAGGCAACTCTTCTTCTGAGCTAAAGTTAGCCGTTCCGTTTATTTATGCTTTTGTCAAACCAATGTTTGATCGGTTTACAATCCATATTAAAACCGCATTCAAAATAGTCACAACCGTAAAGGATTTTTCAAAGGTCGTTTCCGCAAAGAGGTTTCCAATGGTATTTAGTGCAAAAATCGCGAAGAAAATCCATAGAATAACAGATAAGGCTTTTCGACCAAAAACAGGTTTTACAAAATTCCCTTTTTGCAGCAATGTATACAGAAAAAAAGAATTGATGGCAATTGAAATGATTTCAAAAACATACATTTCATTGTCGTTCTTCAGCTTTCCACCCCAGGTTATTTCATAAGGTATTATCTGGAATAAAATCAAAAAGTGAAATATCAGCGCCGCAACGCTTATTCCTATTAATATTTGAAGGCATTTAGTCGGGTTGACTTTTATCAATGTTGGTTGATTTCTCAATATTTATGTGTTCAGCAATCAATAGAAACATACATCACAGGAACAAGCTTAACAGAACCTGTAAAGCCTATTTTGCTACCATTAATTTCTCAATAATAACGTCAGAGCCAGTTGTCAGCCTGTAAATATAAACACCATTGGATAAATCCCCGGTATTGACAGCATAACGGTAAGTGGTACCCGCTTCTGCCAGGCCGTAATATACAGATCTGACCGTTCTGCCGGCCATGTCGACCAGTTCCAAAAACACCTGATCTTCGGCAGGAATTGAAAATACCACATTCGACAAATCTTGTGTGGGATTGGGTGAACTGCTCAGCATAGCCAGGGGTTCACATGATTCCACATTCACCTGTATCATATTCGAAACAGCAACGCAAGCTGGCAGGTTCTGTGGATTTACCGTTGCAAGGTTCACTCCGATTGCAGCCGCATGAGCCACCCTGTAAATGCCTGGTGCTATCTGATCAAAATTGAAGGTTCCTGTGCTGTTTGAGTTGATGACCGTGGTAGCCGATTGATTCAGCAGGGCCCATCTGAAACTGTTTCCCTGTTGTCCCGCGACCTGAAATTCGACGGAGCCCCCGGGAACCGGACTGCCACAGACAGTGGTGGGACCAATTGCTGTAATGGTACCACCTCTCACAGCCTGGGAAGTAACAGTAATCTGGTTAGACAAATCATAACAACCGCTGAGCTGTCCGACATTTGTTACA
The DNA here is from genome assembly GCA_041744015.1 of Cryomorpha sp. Lineage (GTDB taxonomy): Bacteria > Bacteroidota > Bacteroidia > Flavobacteriales_D > Cryomorphaceae > JBBQZU01. The sequence continues at coordinate 27,003 of JBGTLS010000581.1, forward strand.
CCACTCAGCACGGAAAGGCTGGATACGGATATATGACCCAGAAAATAATTTCCGGCAGGGTAATTTTCCATGTTGAACAACCCGGTTGTATTCGTGGCAATGATGGTCAAATCACCCTGCCTTACGAGACCGAATCTTCCTGTACCAATATTTCCGGTAACGGAAAGCTGGATTAAATTTGATTTGTTATCCCCCACACACAATCCCAGTCTTGGGTCGGAGGTAAACAGGGTACCACCTTCAACATTGCATTGGGACGCTCCGGGTAGCACAGTTACGATGGCCATACAAGTGCTGCTCAGTCCTGCGGCATCAACAACTGTCACTGTTACCTGATTGGTCCCGACATCATTGATCCCAAATGTACTCTTGCTCAGCAGGATCGAAGATACCCCACAATTATCTGTAGACGTACCGGCAATTTCCGATCCGGCAATGGTGGCAGCGTTATTGACGTCCAACTCTACGGTAAGGTCATTACACACCGCAACGGGCGCCTGCACATCGACCACTGTAACGGTGAAAGTACAACTGGCAGAATTTCCGCTGGCATCGGTTAGCACATACGACTCGGTAGTAGTTCCCACGGGAAACAGAGAGCCCGAACCAAGTCCGGAAACCTGCGCCAGGGCTGCGCCCGGACAATTGTCTGTACCTGAAGGCGCAAAATATTGAAACATGGCCCCGCATTGGTTGGGATTGTTGTTGAGCGTAATGGAAAGCGGGCAATTGGAAACCACGGGCGGTTGGAGATCTGCCACATTTACTTCGAGCGTGCAGGTGGAAGTATTGCCCTGCATATCGGTGGCTTCGAACACCACTTCAGTGAGGCCTTTTTGGAAAAACGTTCCGCTGGCTGGTCCGGAAATTCGCTCCAGAGATAGCAGGCCACAATTATCGAATGCTTCAGGCATACTGTATTCCACCACTGTACCGCACTGTCCCGGAAGGGTAACCGTGTTTATTGGCGAAGGGCATTCAATGGTGGGTGGCACCGCGTCGACTACGGTGATGTTTACCGTGCAATTGGCGGTATTACCTCCCGCCCCGCTTACCGTATATACCACAGCGGTAGTACCCAAAGGTAAAGCCACCCCGTTAAGACTTGCCTGATTATTGAAATTGTTGCTTAGTCCTTCAATGGGACAGTTGGCTGTAATGAAGGGAATAAATTCATCTTCGTTCACCACGTAGCTGCAAGATACCTCATCGGAGTTACGGGTGGCGTTATCCGGGCACACAATTACCGGAGCTTCCTCCGTGGTAACAGTTACTGTTTGTAAAGCAGTAGCCGTATTTCCCGAAAGGTCTGTCGCGGTCCATATCACAGCAGTAATGCCGATAGGATAGGTCAAAGGTGCATTGTTGCTTACTGATTCCACTCCGCAATTGTCTGAAGTGGCAGGCGTGCCGAGTACAACACTTTGCACCTCACATACTCCAGGAGTCGCTGCCACCACCACATTCGTTGGGGCAGTGATGATGGGAAGCCTGTTGTCCACAACTGTGACCACCTGCTGAGCCGTAACGCTGTTGCCACTTTCGTCGGTGGCAGTCCATGTTATGAGGTTGGCTCCTACCGGAAAGGCAGAAGGCGCGTTGTTGGTGACCAGTGGTGCACCGCAGTTGTCATTGGCTGTGGGAATACCCAGACCTGAATTTGGGGCACCACATGCGAAGGCTACACTGTTTAGGGTGAGGTTCGCAGGCGGAATGAGCGTAGGTGGTTCATTGTCTGTCACCTTTATAATTTGCTTCGCGGTGGCTGTTAAGCCTTCGGCATCTGTCGCAGTCCAGATAACTGTATTGTTGCCTTTCGGAAAATTTGCAGGTGCATCGTTGGTAATACTTACCAGATTGCAGTTGTCGAAAGCTTCCGGCGTTCCTAAATATGCCACTTCTGTTGTACAACTACCGGGCTGGGTGTTTACGAACAAAGTATCAGGAGCCGTGATCATGGGAGGCGTGATGTCCACAAGTTTTGCTACAAAGTTGCAAGTGGCCGAATCGCCGCTTTGCGTGCTTACAGTGGCGGTAATGGCATTGTCCCCCAAATTGCTGCAGTCAAGCGCAGACGGTGAAAATAATTTTATGAGACCGTCATTGCAGTCTGTGAAGAGATTGGTAACCATATTGGAATTAAATTCCGATTCCCCGGATTCGGGTAGGGGAATCTCAACAGGTGGGCAGTCCAAAACAAGGTTGCAATCAGTAAGATCAAACGCAGCAAAAACAAGAGTTTCCCTGATGGAAGCGGCGTTTGTGAAATCGCCACCAACATGTACCGTGGAATTGGCAACTGAAATGGTATTGACACGTGTACCAGATACATTTGATAATCCCAGGTTTGATGGAAATACTTGCTTAGAAACTTTGTCAAATATGGCAAACCGATTCCGGGTAATATCATTAACAGTATTAAAATCACCTCCGACATATATGCGGTTGCCCTGAATTTTGATATCTCTGACCGTTGAATTGAAATTTAAAGGAAAGGGTATTGTAGCTCCTGTTGATTTAGAAAACGTTGCCAGGCGTGAGTGAGATTGTCCATCCAGGATCCAAAATGCGCCACCAACATAAACGATGCTGTCGCTGATTGTTATTGTGAAAACGGTACTGTTGGCATTCGGATTCCAGGGGTTCAGAGCGGCAGTTTCAAGATTGAGACTGCCAACCCTGTTCCTTGTCGATCCTCCTAAAGTCGAAAATTCTCCTCCCACATACATGGTGTTCTCGTCAATTGTGAGTGTGTGGACAGTGCCATTGGCATTTGGATTCCAGAAAGTGGGTAAGCCCGTATCAATGGTCACCCGTGCAAGTCTGTTGAGCGTTAAACCTCCCACATTCGTGAAGCTACCTCCCACATACATAAAGTTGTCCTTCAGCTTCATTGTATTCACCACTCCGTTGGCATTGGGATTCCAGCTGAGCACTTCTTCGGTGAGCCGGTTAACTGCTGCGAGTCTGTTCCGAGCGGTGCCATTCACAGAAATGAATCCGCCACCCAAATACATGGTATCATTTTGCAAAATAATGGAAGAAACCCTTCCAATAATGTTGAGACTAAAAGGAAGTAACTCTCCTGTGGAGCTTAATGCCGCGATGCGATTTCTCTGAAGAGCACCTGCGCCTCTGAATAAACCTCCGAGAAATATCCCTCCGGAACCTGGCGATATGTGCTTTATACTGGTACCCGTACCGAGAATCGCTGTAGTCCAGGGATCAATGCTTCCATCAACATTTATTGCTCCACATTGATCTCTTGCCTGCCCGCCCAATGTTGTGAAATCTCCGGCAACAAATACACGTACACTGTTGCTGTCATTTGCCGGCTCGTAAGCTATGGAATTCACAACGCCATTCGGGTTTGGGTTCCAGGGTAGTATGCTTCCGGTCTGCGTGTCAAAAGCAGCCAAATTATTTCGGGTGTAAGTCGAAGGAAGACTGCTGGGACTTCCTCCAATTGTTCCAAACGCTCCCCCCACGTAGAGAATATCTCCCGAATCACTGAGCTCCAGGTTCTTCACAAAGACACTATTGAAGCCAGTTATCCGCGGGTTAAAAGGCAATGCGATACCTGTGAATGCGTCCACACTCGCCAATCTAAGCCTTGAACCGCCCCCCACATTGACAAATTCACCACCGAGAAAAACGCTGTTGCTAAATGCCTTCAAGCTGAAGACAGTATTATTGGCGTTCGGATTCCAACTTGTGGCATTTCCGGTTTGCAGGGACAAGATAGCCACCCTGTTTCTGTTTTGTCCTCCAATAGTCGTAAAGGAACCTCCGACTAAAAGATCTCCTTCACAGAACGACATTGAACGTACTGTATTATTGGCATTGGGA
>JBGTLS010000582.1:0-9014 GCA_041744015.1 Cryomorpha sp.
GCAGTATCCAAAAAGTCCATGTCAGATATATTTTGAAATAGGGATTATTTCAGGTTTTCAACATTATTTGTACACCAAAAGACTCATTTTCGACTCATCGAAACAATCATTGGCCACTTCCAGTAAATCTGAATCGCTCACATCATCGATTTTTTTCAGGAGTTGCTCGGTGGTGTCGATGCGGTCGTAGCTGAGCAGGCTTTTGCCAATGGCCTGCATGATGTTGACGCCGCCTTCGGAAGAGAGCGCCAATTGTCCTTTTAATTGTTCCTTGGCGCGGTGCAGTGTTGTTCCGGTCATCCTGTTTTCGCGGAGCAATTTTAGTTCTTTGCGTATGAGGGCCTCGCTTTTTCCAAGCAATTTTTTATCCGTTCCTAAATAAATACAGATAAGACCTGTATCGGAATAAGGTGAATAATTCGATTCGATGTTGTAGGCGATACCATGGCGCTCGCGGATATTCATATTCAACCGTGAGTTCATAGCCGGTCCGCCAAGATAATTGTTGAGCAATACGGTTGCTATGCGATTTGGGTGGTGCAAATCATAAGCAGGTCCACCCAACATCAGGTGGGCCTGAAAAGTATCGAGCTCTTCTTCCTTTCGCAGGGTTTTAAGGTCGGTCACCGGTTGACGTTTTGTTTGGGTGCTTCCGGGTTTCAGGTCCTTAAAATAATTTTCAGCCCATTTCACGATTTTTTTGAAAGATACATTTCCGGATGTGCTCAAAACCATATCGGATGTGCGGTAAAGCCTCCCAATAAAAGATTCAATATCATTTCGGGAGAGATTTTTTACACTTTCCTGCGTACCTAAAATATTGCGACCGATTGGATGTTCTCCAAATATGAGTTCCTCGAAATCGTCGAATATTAATTCTGCCGGACTGTCCTGATAGCTGAGGATTTCATCGATGATCACATCCCGCTCTTTGGCTATTTCCCTTTCGGGAAATGTGGAATGGCTCACAATGTCTGCAATCACCTCCATGGCGCGTTCGAAATGCGCTTTGAGAAACGAGGCGTAAATTACCGTTTCTTCCTTTGTGGTATAGGCGTTGAGTTCAGCGCCCACGCTGTCCATGCGGCTGAGGATGTGAAAAGCTTTGCGTTTTTGGGTTCCTTTGAAAAGGCAGTGTTCGATAAAATGAGCCAGTCCCTGTTCGTGTTCCAATTCGTCGCGGGAACCCGCATTGATGGTAAGGCCGAGATGACCAACCTGTCCGTTTTCAGTGGGTTTATGCGCTATGCGAAGACCGTTTGGAAGGGTGTGAATTTCAAATTCCATAAGTGCGCAAAGATACGGAGAGGAAACGCCCGGACGCAAAAAGGACCGACTTAATATCGGCCCTTTTCAAAAAGTTAAATATGGAGAATTGCGTGAATTAACCTCCCAAAAGTTCCATTAACTCATCCAGTTTTGGTGAAAGGATGATTTCTGTTCTTCTGTTCAGGGCTTTTCCCTCAGTTGTTTCATTGGTGGCGCGTGGTTGGAATTCTCCCCGACCAGCTGCTGTGAGTTTCTTTTGATCAACGCCTTTTGTTTCGAGCAAACGTACAATTGAGGTGGCACGTGCTGCACTCAGATCCCAGTTGTCTTTGTAGTTTGCAGTTTTGATGGGCACATTGTCCGTGTGACCTTCGATCAAAATGTCGATGTCCGGATTTTTCGATAGGACAGATGCGAGGGTTTCGATGGCTTCCTGACCTTTTTTCTCGACAGATGCACTTCCTGATTTGAACAAAAGTTTGTCAGACATAGACACGTAAACTTTTCCGTTTTTCACTTCTACGGAAAGTTCATCCGCCTGGAATCCCAAAAGTGCGTCGCGCAGGATGGTGTTCAGACGGTTGGTGATAGAGTCCTGACGGGCAATAACCGCCTGCATTTCGCGCAAACTTTTTTCGCGTTCGGCGAGGGTTTTTTCCTTGTCGTTTAGCTGCTGTTGCTTGGCTTGCAGTTCGGCACTGAGTTGCCCGGCCGTTTTGGAACTTTCCGATTTCAACATATCGTAATCGCCCTGCAGTTTTGCCTTGGCCTGCTGTTCGGCATTCAGAGAAGCCGAAAGTTGTGCATTTTCAGCTTGTTCGCGGGCAAGCGTGGTGCAGAGAGAGTCACGTTCTTCCACCACGGCTGTGATGCGTTTGTTTGCACTAAATTTTTCCGGCTGTGGTTCCCCACATTTATAGATCGTCGCACAGGACGAAAATAAAACGACCGGTGCAATGAAGTAGAGTAGATTTTGATTCATAATTAGAGTAGTAAAGGTTTGTGGGTCGAAGATAGTTCAATATACCGTGGTAAAATCAATTCTCATTTGTTAAGCAGTTCTAAATGGCTCTTCGAGTTGAGCTACGTAAACAGACGACTGTCAAAATTGTAAGGCTTGCTTGAGATAATTCTAACTTCTGAAGCTTTTGAATGTAAAGTGTTGATCAGATAATTATAATCACCTTCGACTACCGCGGAAGGAACTTTTAGAATTAAACGGACATTTTGACGAATAAATCCATCTCCAATTTTTTGGGTCTCTTTTCCTGGAGGATTCATTTTCCAATTCGACGGTAAAATGGACAAATCAAGTTTTAGAATGTCATTTTCCGGTATGTCAATTTCCACGATGTTATATTCTTCGGGAAGACTGCCCAAAGGAGTGCGCACTGCAATTTCAACAGTACAAAGTGCCCTCGATTCAGAGGTGTAAACCATTGGGATACCCCGGCTATTCCATCTACCACTATAGCGTTCGGCGCCTTTTCCCGAAAGGTCGCGGGCATATTGCTGCCTGGAAAGTCGGTAAACGATCATGCCAACACGCCGTGCTCGATGCGCCCGAGCTCATCATTGATGAGCTGTATGCCAAAGGAGCTATCCAAAAATGATTTTGGTGTGTGCCCATCAAGGGACACGATGGGTGAGGTGAGCCATGCATCAAACTTTCGAGAGCTGCCGAACACTTCTACTCCGCGCTGGTATAGACGGCTGATCTCAACGATCTTTTCGGATTGGAGGGGATCAAAAGCCTTTTGCTCTTTTTTGTAGCGCTGCATGGAACGCTCTGATAAATGCATGAAAGTTGACCAATCTGGCCATGTGAAAGGACTAAACGATACGATGTGCGAAAACACCGAAAAGCTGATGCCATGGCGCACTTTATCTATAAGATGCAAAAGATCCATATCCAGAATAGAGCCGTAGACGGCTGCTGGCTCAGAAAAGCTGGATGGCTCAGATTGTGGAGCTTTAAGGGGCTTATTGGACATGGCGCAGTGAATTAATATTCATATCAAATATACGAATTTTGTCGTAGGATTTACGACAGATGTCAAATAAACGTCAAAAAAAACCGCTGACTTAAGTTAGTCAGCGGTCTGATCGCAAAATGAAAGTGAAGGATTAGTAACAGTATTTTCCTTCTTCGATTAGCGTCTGAGCGACTTGTTGGCGAAGTGCTTTGACGTTGATACCCTCATATTTGGTAAAACGTTTGAGGCCCATCAGCATCATGCGTTGCTCGTCACCTTCCACAAAAGAATTGATGGCGTCCTTGCCGGCTTTGTGCATTCGGTCGGCGGTGTCGTAAAGCCACACCCGCGTCATAGCAATCTGATCGGCTGCTGCTTCTTCACCTTTCATCTCAATGATTTTGCGCGTGCGCAGCAAAGCGGATTCTGATGCGTAAGTCCAGATAGCCAGGTCGGCAATGTTCATTAAGATTTCTTGTTCCTTAGCCAGCGTCTGCATGAGCTTTTGTGCGGCTGAACCGGCGATCATTAAAACTGTTTTTTTGAAATTTTCGATCAGTTTGAGTTCTGCTGAAAATGGATCATCGCCACCATCGCCCATTTCGGGGATTGACATGAGTTCCTGGGCCACTTTCATCGCGGGGCCCATCAGGTCGAGTTTGCCCTGCATGGCGCGTTTCAGCAAGAGGTCAACAGTGAGCATGCGGTTGATTTCATTGGTGCCTTCAAAGATGCGGTTGATTCGCGCATCGCGGTAGCCGCGTTCCACCCGGGTTTCCATAGAATAACCCATTCCGCCATAAATCTGCACGGCTTCGTCCACAACATAATCAAGACCTTCCGATCCAAAAACTTTCATCATGGCACATTCTGCGGCGAATTCTTCAATTCCCTTTAAAATGGCCTTTGACTTTTCCATGCCGTCGGCCTGTAGTCCCTCGATTGAATCCTGAATATTTTGGGAAACACGGTACACAGATGATTCTAAAACGTATGATTGAATAGCCTGCTCGGCCAGCTTGAAACGAATGGCGCCGTATTTTGAAATGGGTCGTCCAAATTGATTGCGCTCTTTGGCGTAGCGAATGCTTAGTTCTATAGACTCTTTCATGGCACCGAGTACCGCGCCAGCGAGCTTTATCCGTCCGATATTGAGGATGTTCAGGGCTATTTTAAATCCCATTTCCCGTTCGTTCAGCATATTTTCCACGGGCACTTTGCAGTCGTTGAAAAACACCTGACGCGTCGAACTTCCTTTGATCCCCATTTTTTTCTCTTCGGGATTGAGTTCAATCCCCGGCATGCCTTTCTCGACGATAAAAGCGCTGAGGTTTTTGTCGTCATCTATTTTCGCGAAAACGATAAATACATCTGCAAATCCCGAATTGGTGATCCACATTTTCTGACCATTAATCAGGTAATGTTTGCCGTCTTCGGTAAGTTTTGCCTTTGTTTTTCCGGAATTGGCGTCAGAGCCTGCACTCGGTTCTGTCAGGCAGTAGCAGGCTTTCCATTCGCCAGTTGCGAGTTTGGAAACGTATTTTTGCTTTTGCTCTTCATTGCCGTAATAGAGTATTGGTAATGTGCCGATACCTGTGTGTGCGCCGTAAGCCACAGAAAAGGAGTGGCCCGATCCCAATGCATCGGCAGCCAACATACCCGACTTAAAGTCGAGACCAAGGCCGTTGTATTCTTCGGGAATGCTCACGCCGAGCAAACCGAGTTCACCGGCTTTTTCGACGAGACTTTCCATGAGTCCTTCTTCCATGCTGTCGATGCGGTCCAGATTCGGAAAAATCTCAGCATCCAGAAAATCGTGGCAGGTCTGCGCAATCATGCGGTGTTCCTCGCTCCATTCTTCCGGAATGAAAATCTCAGAAGGTTCGGTGACGCGGATCAGAAATTCCCCCCCGCGGATTGCTTTTTTATTTTTTACTTCTTCCATGTCGTTTTATTTTAATGTTTTAATTCAAGAGTTCAAATACGCCGGCAGCACCTTGCCCCGTTCCCACACACATTGTCACCACCCCGTATTTGTTCTTTCTACGGCGCATCTCATTGAATAGTTGGACACTGAGTTTTGCTCCGGTACATCCAAGCGGGTGGCCGAGCGCGATGGCGCCACCATTTACATTGACGATATCTGTATTCAAACCCAGTTCGCGGATCACCGCCAAAGACTGGGATGCAAATGCTTCATTGAGTTCAAAAAGTTCGATGTCATTGAGTTTCAAACCGGCTCTTTCCACAGCTTTGGGCACGGCGTAGATCGGACCGACTCCCATCACGCGCGGCTCGAGGGCAGCTACGTGGTAGCTTTTGAGTTGGGCGATGGGAGTGAGTTTGTGTCTTTTCAGAAATGCTTCCGACACCACCATCACAAAGGCGGCTCCATCGGAAGTTTGCGAGGCATTTCCGGCGGTGACGGTTCCTTTGGCGTCAAATACCGGGCGGAGTCGTGCGAGGGCTTCCATGCTCGTATCGCGGCGTGGACCTTCATCTGTATCAACGGTATAAGTTTTTGTTTGGCGTTTGTTGTCCTTCAGGAAGATTTCTTCCACTTCGATGGGAACGATATCATCCTTAAACCGACCAGAGTCGATGGCCGCCGCAGCTCTTTTGTGCGATTCCATCGAAAAGGCATCCTGGTCTTCGCGGGAAACTTTGTAGTCGTTGGCAACAGCCTCTGCTGTGAGGCCCATTCCCCAATAGTAATCGGTGTTTTCTTTGGCGACCTTGGCATTGGGTACGATGCGCCAGCCTCCGAAAGGAATCGGCGACATGGTTTCTACTCCACCCGCGATGATACAATCTGACATGCCAGCGTGTATTTTTGCGGAAGCGATGGCAATGGTCTCGAGACCTGACGAACAATATCGGTTTACCGTCATACCCGGCACTTTGTCTGAATTGAGACCGATCAGCGAAATCATCCGGCCCACATTGAGCCCTTGTTCCGCTTCCGGTGTGGCATTACCCACGATGACGTCATCAACCTCTTCGGTTTCAACCGAAGGGTTGCTTTTCATGATATGTTTGATCAAGTCAGCCGCTAAATCATCGGCGCGAGTGAAACGAAACAATCCGCGTGGTGCTTTGCCGACTGCGGTTCGGTAGGCTGATACTATATATGCGTTCATAGTGTTTTGTTTTGTACTAAGTACCAAGTATTAGGTACTAAGTAAGGTTATTGTAATATTCAATTGGCTCGTTAACTAAATTTTTATTCTGAGGTTGATCCAAAACCCATTTTTGAAGTTTGAACAACATATTGGCAATGTGAATCAACTTTTTATCAAGGTCAATACTGGTATTTTCGGGGATTAGATTTAGGCGTTTTGCAATCTCAATCTGTGTGATTAATTCTGCCACAGAACCGCTTGCAATTCCCAGAAATTGAGCAAACTCCTTGGGATGTTTTCTGCCGGCACCTTCGGCTATATTGCTAGGGATTGAAACGGCTGATCGCTTTATCTGACTGCTGAGATTGTACTTTTCGTCATTCGGAAATGAAGCAACGATTCTATAGACGTCCATTACGATGCTCATAGAATCCTGCCAAACTTTCAATTCCTTAAATCGATTCATAACTTCTTTTTCTCCAATTTGTATTTTCCAACCTATTATCGAGCGTCCTTTTACTTTGTACTTAATACTTAATACTTAGTACTAGTTTCTAAGAATTTTCCCCTTCTGCACCATACTCTGCAGCCGTTCCAAAGTCTTCCTTTCAGCACAGAGTTCCAAAAACGCTTTCCGTTCCAGACTCAATAAGTAGTCTTCGCTCACTTCTGTGATTTCGGAGAGGTCGCCACCTGCGAGAACATAGCCGAGTTTCTCACTGATGAGTTGGTCGTGGTCGGAAATGTAGTTTCCGGAACGCATGCTATTGGCGCCGACGTAAACTATTCCCAAAGCTTCCTTGCCGAGTACTTTAATGTCCTTGCGTTTGATCGGCCTGGAATAACCTTTCTGGTGAAGCATGAGCGCAGCCTGTTTGGCGTAAGCCAACTGGTCGTCGCGGTTTACCACAACTTCGTCAATGCCTTGTCGGAGGTAACCGAGCGCAAAAGCTTCGTAAGCGGAAGTGGATACTTTGGCCTGACCGATGGTCAGGAAGCGATTTCGGAAAGTGTTGATGCGGATGTCGCCATCTTTCATTTCCTCGGCAGCCCTGAGGGCAAACTCCTTGGTGCCACCGCCGCCGGGTATCACCCCTACGCCGAATTCAACCAGTCCCATATAAAGCTCTGCGTGTGCCACCACCTTATCGGCGTGGAGGCAGAGTTCGCAACCACCGCCGAGAGCCATGTTGTGCGGTGCTGCTATCACAGGTATCCCGGAGTAGCGCATGCGCATCATGGTGTTTTGGAAGGCCTTTACGGCAAATTCGAGTTCGTCGAATTCTTGTTCGGCCGCCATCATAAATATCATTCCGACATTTGCGCCGGCGCTGAAGTTGTCGCCGGTATTGGATACCACGAGCCCTTTGTATTCGGCTTCCGCCAAATCGATGGCTTTGTTGAGCCCTTCGAGCACTTCCCCACCGATGGTATTCATTTTCGTGTGAAACTCGATATTCAGAATTCCATCGCCAAGGTCTTTGATGGTGGTACCTGAGTTTTTCCAGATGATTTGGTCACCACCGATGTTTTCGAGGAAAATCTGTCCTTCCAATGATGGAACAGGAGCGTAGTCTTTTGCTTTTTGGTCGTAGAAATATTTCACGCCGCCTTCCACTTTGTAAAAACTTTTAAATCCGGCGGCGACCATTTCTTTCACCCAGTCGTTCACTTTCACGTCGGCTTTGTCCATGTCGGCGATGGCTTTTTCAACGCCAATGGCATCCCATTTCTCGAAAGGGCCCATTTTCCAGCCAAAACCGGCGCGGAGTGCAGCATCGATTTTATAGAGTTCGTCGGAGATTTCGGGAATGCGGTATGATACGTAGCTGAATAATCCCTGGAATGATTTGCGGTAAAATTCCCCCGCTTTGTCCTGTCCGCCGTAAAGCATGGGCAGGCGCTTGCTGAGGTTGTCCACCGGTTTGGTCATTTCCAGTGTAGGGAAACTCACCTTTTTCTGAGGAACGTATTCCATCGTTTTCAGATCGAGTGAAAGGATTTCAGCACTGCCATCTTTGGCTTTTTCTTTTTTGAAAAAACCCTGTCCCGACTTGCTGCCCAGCCACTTGTTGTCGACCATTTTTTGGACGTAGTCTGGAATATTGAAAACATCCTTACGTTCGTCATTTGGACAATTGTCTTTGACGCCATTTGCTACCAGCACGAGGGTGTCGAGCCCCACAACGTCCGCTGTGCGGAAGGTGGCCGATTTGGCGTGGCCGATCACCGGACCGGTGAGTTTGTCTACTTCTTCGGGGGTGAAGCCCATATCGCTTACGATGTGGAAGAGCTCCATGATGGAGTACACGCCCACACGGTTGGCGATGAATGCAGGGGTGTCTTTACAGAGCACAGTCTCTTTTCCGAGAAATCGGGAGCCGTAATGTTTTAAAAATTCGATCACTTTGGGATCAGTATCCGGACCTGGAATGATTTCCAGCAAGCGCAGGTACCGCGGTGGATTGAAGAAGTGCGTGCCGCAAAAATGTTTGCGAAAGTCTTCGCTGCGACCCTCATTCATCATGGCTATCGGAATCCCGGAAGTATTTGAAGTGATCAGGGTTCCGGGTTTGCGGTATTTCTCCACTTTTTCGAAAACCTGTTTTTTGATGTCGAGGCGCTCCACCACCACTTCGATGATCCA
>JBGTLS010000583.1:0-2361 GCA_041744015.1 Cryomorpha sp.
TACCAGGTTTGAATTGCACCAGCAATTCGTTGGGAACGCGTGCCATCTGGGCATGCAGCGACCCCATTATCACGAAGAGACAAATGCTGAGCAGAGTGTAAATTTTTTTCATAGGAGCTTTAAATACTTGAACCGGGGAAATTACAACTTCTTAACTTAAGTATCGGTGTGAATGTTCATAACGCCTGAAATAATCTAAGTTAGTTTCAGAAATGCTTGGATTCCTATTCGGAATGGAATATACGTTTTACCCTTTGGGAAATATTGGTGAGGACCTCATAAGGGATGGTTTCCAATTCATCTGCGAGGTCATAAATAGACCTGTGGTCACCAAATACTTCCACTTCATCACCTTCAGTACAATCAATATTTGAAATGTCCACCATACTCATGTCCATACAAATGTTGCCGATGAATGGTGCCTTCTTACCTGATATGATAACATGGCCCCGTCCGTTCCCCAGCTTACGGGGCATACCATCGGCATATCCTATGGGTATTACCGCGATCTGTTTTTCGGATTCCAGCATCTTTTTCGGGCTGTAGCCAATTCCTTCTCCTGTGGTCACATTTCTGATCTGTGAAATGGTAGTGACCAGTCGACTTACAGGTTTCAGTTGTTTCCGTGCTTCCACATCCGGGCTAATTCCGTAAAGCGCAAGGCCGAGTCTCACCATTTCATACTGGGCGTTCGGGTGTCTGATAATCCCGTTTGAGTTGAGGATATGCCTCGAAAAAGGCTGAGCCAATGTTTTTCCAAGCTGATCTGCAGCTTTTTCAAATGCTGCTATTTGAGCAAGGGTGCGTCGATCGTGGTCTGCACTTTCGCTCGCCGCCAAATGGCTGAATACGCTCACCACGCGAATGAGGTCTGTCCCGGAGAGGGCAATTGCAAGTGTGTTGATTTCACTCAAATCAAATCCGAGTCGGTTCATCCCGGTATTGATTTTCAGATGCACCGGAAAGGCACCTTCCAGATCACTTCGCTCCAGGGCCTTCAAAAAACTTTCCAGGGTGCGAAAATTGTAAAGCTGTGGTTCGAGCCGATAGCGAATCATGGAATCGTAACCTGAAATCTCAGGATTCAGCACCATGATGGGCATCTCAATACCTGTTTGCCGCAAGGCCACGCCCTCGTCGATATAGGCCACGGCCAGGTAGTCCACGCGGTTGAATTCCAGAAACCGCGCTATTTCGTAACCACCGCTCCCATAAGCGAAAGCCTTGACCATGGCCATTATTTTGGTGGTTGGGTTCAACAGGGTACGGATATAGTTCAGGTTTTCCTGCATCCGGTTGAGGTCAATCTCCAGAATGGTTTCGTGCGTTTGCTCTTCCAGCCTTTCGCTGATGCGCTCGAAGGCAAAGTTTCGGGCTCCCTTGATCAGGATGTTCTCTTCTCTGAAATCGTCTTTCCGAAAGGCATTCAGATATGTATCCGTGTCAGGAAAAAACCGGGCATTAACCCCTGCAAAAAATTGGGCATGTGATGAAAGTTCAGGTCCGATGCCGATAAACCGGTCTACTTTATAATCTCTAAGCAGTGCTGCCACTTTGCTGTAAAGTACTGTCTGAGGCTCACCCGACTGCAGGATATCACTGAGAATAGCAGTAAATTTTTTGTTCTTACGCTGAAGCTTGAGTTGCGAAAGCGCAATTTCCAAAGACATAGCGTCCGAATTATAAACATCATTAATGATCGAACATCCGTTGATACCGGCAAGTTGTTCAAGACGCATTGCGATGGGAGGTAGCAGGGACATACGACGACCGATCACATCGTCAGAGATGCCCATGTGCAAGAGCTGCAACCAGCAGTGGCAAGCGTTTTCAATAGATGAAGTATGGGTAAAAGGAATCTGAATCTCCCTGTATTTTCCTTCAAAGTTTCCACCCAGAAGCGTTTGGTCGTCGTGTATTATTTCCTTGGTAATAACCAGCTCAGCGCCCGGATTGCGCGACCATGATAGCAGTCGGGTCGGCTTATCGCCAAAATATGTACCGATCATTTCATGAATACGTGCATGATCCCTGCAATAAATCAGGGTTTCTGCTTCCGCAAAAAGCTGCAGTTTCTCTTTAATTTTTTCATCGAAATCAGAAAAGTTTTCCTGATGCGCTGGTCCCACATTTGTAAAAATTCCGGCGGTCGGGCGAATCATTCGGGCGAGGAGCTGCATTTCACCCGGCTGGGAAATGCCTGCTTCCACCAAAGCCAGACTGTGCACTTTCTGCAGCCGCCAGAGCGAAAGTGGCACTCCTGTTTGCGAATTATAACTTTTGGGACTTTTTACAATATTGTAATCCCGATCCAGCAGATGGGCCAACCATTCTTTTACGATCGTTTTGCCATTGCTGCCG
>JBGTLS010000584.1:0-5051 GCA_041744015.1 Cryomorpha sp.
GTTTTCAAGGGGAAATGTGAGGCTGCTCAACACGGTGTCCCAAATGCTGTAATCGGTTACCGTGCGCTGACTGCTCTGATGCCAGGTGTATTCAAAAACTGTGAGCAGGGAACCGGGATTGACCTTTTCATAAAAATAGTAGTAAATCCCCACCGGTACGATGAAAAACAGGGTACCCAGAAAATTGTACTTGTGAAAGACGAACTTCCAGTCGCGCGCATACACCGCCCAGGCGATGATGGTGAAAAACTGAAACACCAGGGCAGGCAGCCCTTTCATCAGGTAAGCCACGGCGCAGATCAGATAGGTGAGCACAAACAATTTCAAAAACTGATTTTTCCTGCCGAGGGTGTAAAACAGCATGAAATTGATGAACACCAGAATGGAAAGTCCGATATCGATCAGTCCCAGAAAGCTGTCGTAGAAAAGAATTCTCCCAGACGTGATGGTGGCCACGAGGATGATCCAGGCTTTGGCATTTCCCAGAATAGGGGCCATAAACCGGTGGATGCACAACCCAAAAAGAAATACGAAAACAACGACAGGAAACCGCAGGGCAAAGGCCGAATAAGATCCAAAGGCTTTGAAAGACAAGGTCAGGATCCAGTTGAACAGCGGCGGTTTTTCGTAGTAAAATTGCCCGTTCAGCGTGGGCGCCAGATATTCGTTTTTCAGAATCATTTCAAGCGCCACCAGTGCCCGCCGACCCTCATCGGTATGAACGAAAATATGGTGGGAGTCGAGGTTGATCAACAGCGCCGGCACGAGCAGGATGGCAAAAAGGCTGTAGTAGAATTTGGGCTGGTTGATAAGCCGGGTCATTTCAACAGTGGATTACGGGGGCAAAGAAAGCAAATCCCGTGGTGATGGTTGCGGTTTTTAGTTTTTGGTTTTTAGTTTTTAGTTTTTAGTTTTTAGTTTTTAGTTTTCTATTCCGGGTAATTAATTTTTAGTACCAGGTTTTTCATGACAGCAACATCCCAAAATCATCATTCCAATTGAAACAAAAAGTTCATCGCTTCCGAAAAATTCGCCAAAAACCAATCACTAAAAACTAAAAACACCGATCATCAAACCTAAAAAAACCCGTGTTACAACAAGGCTATTCATTCAACCCTGTTGGTTGCCATGCACAGCATACTGAAAAAAACCCACCTCATTTCAGGTCGTACCTGTTTTTCCATATCCAACATTAATTCTTTATACATTGCGCTGAAAATTTCTGCTCAAAAAGATATTGCTGTGAAAAACCTGCTTCCAATTTATCTCTGTATTTTGTTTGTGCTTTCACTCACCGGGTGTAAAGAAGATGATTCAACCGATCCTTGTGATGGGGTAATTTGTATGAATGGAGGTACCTGCATGGGTGGTGAATGCATTTGTCCTCAGCGGTGGTCCGGAGTTTCTTGTGAAGAGCAAGTGGAACCTTTTGAAATAGAAGTATGGCGTATTGGTTTGCGACGTTATCCATTGACGCGCCCCGATGGTACAGACTGGGATCCTGATGGCGGCCCGGACCTTGCCATAGAGGTGCGCTACGGTGGGCAGCAATTGTTCGGCCCATTCGAGGTCATCTACAACACAGATGGCTCTCAAATCTACAGCTGGGACATGGATATAAGGCTGGACACACCGGGCGACGAATACCAATTTCTACTTTGGGAGATCGATGATATCCTTGCCGGAGATCGCGAACTAATGGGCCAAATGAACTTTTTGTCTTACACAGATGACAACGGTTTTCCCGATATCGTTGAAATAGATGAAGGAGGAGACCTGGCTATAAGATTGTTCGTGGAGTACCGTTATTAAATTGAAAAAGTGCACCTCCCGGTTTGCTTCGCAGAACTCATGCGATGCTTACCAAATTCATTGGGATGTGCCCCTTATTAACCGGACTTTAAAGGGGCTCGAACCGGGATTAAATCCATTGCGCTCCAGTTATTTGAGAAATGAGCTTTTCCAAAGTCTGAAACTTTGGAAAAGCATCCAGCCGCTAAATCCTCCAGTTGGACTAAAGTGTTTTGATGGACAGGATGCTACTGACCCCGAATGGGGTCAAATATGAATAGCCACGGGTGAAACCCGTGGATCAAGCCGAAAACGCTACTGTTTTGGCGGCATTTTTGCCTTTTCGCAAAAATGATGACAAAACAACCTGCGAATCCCCCGTTGATCGAATGCAACGAAAAAGCCCCATCTTCCGACAGGGCTTCATTATATAACGATGGCCAAAGTTCTATTCAATGGCTCCGAGAATCTCATCTCCGAGTGGCTCTGCACCCGACCGGTAACGGTGGATCAGATTTCCCTTTTCATCGATGAGAAATTTTTCAAAATTCCAGTTGATGTCTCCTGTAAAATCGGAGTTGTCAGCAGAAGTCAAATATTGGAACAGCGGATGGGCATCTTTCCCTTTCACAGACACCTTGGCGGCCATGGGAAAAGTAACCCCGTAATTTTTTTCACAGAAGCCGGAGATTTCTTCGTTTTTTCCAGGCTCCTGACCTCCGAAATTATTTGCTGGAAATCCCACAATCACCAATTTATCACCGTGTTCCTGGTAGAGTTCTTCGAGTTGAGCGTATTGCGGGGTATATCCGCACTTCGAAGCGGTGTTGACAATTAGCATCTTTTTGTTCTTAAAATCACTAAAATCAATCGTACCGCCGTCGATTGATTCTACTTTGTAATCATAAACTGACATAGAAGGTTGGATTGTGCTGTTCGGCGCAGTGAAAATAGCCAGCAATACAGCGATAAAAAATTGAGACATGAATTCTTTTGGTTTTAAAACCTCCGTTGTGAATATTTGTTTTGCAAGAGTAAAGATTTCTGCGCGAACCTGCGTAGATTGTAAAAAATTAAAGTATGAAACGCATTTTCAGAAAAATGGGTGATCATTCAAAAGTCGAACTCGGGTCTTACTCCATCGATATGGTGGTGAAAAATCCGGGGATTAAAATTTATGTTGGCAGCGACAGCCAGAACTACGCCCGCAAAACCATTTACGCCACCACCGTGGTATTCCGTTTTGAAAACAACGGAGCACACGTGATTTATCACCGGGAAACGACGCCCCTCGTTACCGATATGTGGACCCGGCTGTGGGGAGAGCTTCAAAGAAGCATTGATGTGGCGGGTTACCTGCGTTTCGAATGTGAAGTGCCCATCGAACAGATCGACCTCGACCTGAACAGCGATCCGGAATTTCCGTCCAACAAGGTGTTTCAGGCGGCAATGGGTTACGCCCAAAGCATGGGTTACAACGCGAAGACCAAACCGGATTTGTTGTTGGCTACCTGGGCTGCCAACATCCTCGTAAACTAAACACGAGTAGTATCCTTTCTGGAATTCAAAAAAGTCGAATTGAGCACCGCCATGAGGATGCTGAACAGCAGCGCCCACCAAAAAGTATCCACCACAAAACCGGAAATCAGCGCTTCGGCCAGGAGCACGATGATGGCATTGATCACCAGCAAAAACAGGCCAAGCGTGAAAATGGTGACGGGAATGGTGAGAATAATGAGCAGGGGTTTCACAAAAATATTGAGTATCGCAATCACCAGCGCGACGAGGATGGCCGTCCAGAAACTTGCGATGTGAATTCCGGGCAGCGCCCATGCGAGGCCAAATACGATCAGGGCATTTACAAGAAGTCGGACAATCAGATTCATGGGTGAATTTTCGGTGAATGTAAAAAAAAAGACGCCTTTTCGGCGTCTTCACTCACGGGAAAAATACCCCGGATTAGTTCAATACAATCTCAATACTTCGTTTGCCTTCGGCTTTGGCCATCTCCAGGGCTTTTGAATAAGCCAGGATGTTTGCCACAGTGGAGGCTTTTGGGCTTGTACGGAAGTTTCGGATGTCCGGCTCCGATTCTCCAACCGGATTTTGATTGTTGTTAGAAAAGTGATTTGTTGTAGAAAGATGCATAGGCTGACTTTTTTGTTTTCTTTCAAAACGCAGCCAGCCAGCCAAATATTATTTCAAAGGCAAAATTTATTTTGTCAGCGAGAGAATTTGGTTTCTCCGGGACGCGCAGTTTCTTCCACAAAAGTTTGATTCTTCGTAAAGACAGAAATTCGAAAAACACACTCCTGCCCCTCTCAAGAGGGGAGTCTGGCTCGAAGTATTCTGTAATGATTGATAAAAGTCGGAAATCGAAGAGATAGAAAATCTTACTACCATGCACTGCACCAGCCCGTGCGGTGGCAAGTCCCCTCTCGAGAGGGGATTTAGGGGTGTGTTCTTCACACAAAAGAAATCAATTAGGAATTACCTGCAAAAAATTCTGGAGGTAAGGATATCACATAAAAATCAAACTCATTTTGTCAACGAAATATTCTTCTGCTCCATCAACTTCCGAATATTGATCAGTGCATAGCGCATCCGCCCGAGAGACGTATTGATGCTCACATCGCAGATATCCGAAATTTCCTTGAAGCTCAGGCCGGCGTAATGGCGCATCACCACAACCTGACGCTGCTCGTGCGGGAGCATCTCGAGGAGCTGCCGCAAGTCTTTGTGAATATTTTCATTTTCCCAAATCTGATCGATGTTGAGCGTATCAGCGGCGATTCCGCCAAACACGTCGTAATCATCATCACTTCGCACAGACGGCATTTTTTTGGCCTTCCGGAAATGATCGATCGACAGGTTGTGCGCTATGCGCAAGACCCATGGGAGAAATTTTCCCTCTTCGTTGTATTTACCGTCTTTCAGGGTTCGAATGGCTTTGAGGAAAGTTTCCTGAAATATATCATCGGCAACAACGTTGTCGCGCACCATCATCACAATCTGTGTATAGATACGATCCTGATGTCGTTTCAACAATACTTCAAATGATGACTCGTTACCCTTTAGGTACGACTGAACCAAATCCTGATCGGAAATTGAATTTTTAAGCATACTTCTCCTGTTATTAGCGTGAGATTTTTAGGAGTAAAAATGTATGCTATAGGCTGTCGTGTATTAGATTTTTGTGAAAAATGTAAGGGGAAATCCCAAAACAAGTGGCATAAAGATATGTTATCAAATGCTGTGAT
>JBGTLS010000585.1:0-1959 GCA_041744015.1 Cryomorpha sp.
CGCGTACCGAAACGGCCATCTTCGCGCTTGAATCCCATCCACTTTCTGTCCTGCCACCGGCTAACATCGGGCGGTTGCCATTGATAAACGTCCGGATTCCGGAAAATGTCTTTTTCCTTGCTGTGGTTCACATTGCGGGTGCTGAGCTTCGATCCGGCCAAAATGGTTTGGGTGACCACTCCCACCGGAACACCATACATTACGACAACTTCTCCCGGGCTCAAATTCACCAGTGCAAATTTGTGTTTTGCGGGAAGCTCCTCTAATGCACCTAATGATGCGCCGTTGTGATGAATCGACTCTCCTTTTTGAATGGTTGAAAGGACAGCCGCAACATTGTCGCGTGGATCTATGACGGTCCATTTCTTCATCCCATTTTATATTTTTTGATGTGTTTGGCCACGATGGCCATATTGTCATCTGGTTGGTCAACATTGCGCGGGAAGTAGTAATAGGACAGTTGTTCAGGCATATGCGCCACCACTTCGGCGAGTCTCTTGTCCATCAATACATTATTTGCCGCGCTCATATTGTGGTTTTCGATGAGCCAAAAAGCGCCCTTTCCGGCCTCATGGGCTGCCGTCAGAAAGCGTTCTCCTGCGCCGAGCAATACTTTATTGGCCTGCTCCTGCTCACCGCCATCTTCATTTCTCCACGGGCGCCCATCGCAACCAAAATAATCCAGGTTAGTAATTCTTGAAGCCGAAGTAATCACATCGTCGCTCAAATTGGCATAGACGAAAAGGGATGTTTTTACCCCTGACACTTTGGATTTTATATGGGCATTTAATTCGCTGAAAAAGTCGCTGAAAGCGCGCTGGTGTGCGGGCAGCGATGTATCTACACCCAATTCGCTTTTAGCCGCATCTGAATAATCGATCGTCGTGTAGAGTTTGGGTTCATCCCAAATGATGCCTTTTACCGGCCACAATGCGAGACACTTGTCAATGCTGTCTTTAAAAAACTGGCGGGTTTCCGGGTAGTGTACGCTGCTCATTACGCCACTCCAGCGGTTGGGGACCGCACTTCCATCCTTGTTGAGCACCCATGTTTTTGGATTCCGGGTGGAAAAAATGCTGGGTACTTTTGGCGCTCCAGCCAGAATACCTCCCCACCGCGAAGGAACAATTTGCAGGGCCATGCCCAGTTTTTCGGCTTCGTTGGCGATGATATTTACATTTTCAACGGCGGCGAAAAGATCCTGTTCCAGAATTGCTACGGAAACCGTGTCGGTGCCCAGATCGGCCATAAAAAGCAGATCTTCCCTTACCTGACTGGGTACGATGGTGTACATGTGCGCACGGAAGTAGTATGCGTTCAGGCACTTTCCCGGCACCCTCCCCACCTTCTGGGCAGGCATGACATCTCCAAGGGCAGCAGGCAATACGGCCGCAGTGCTTGCCACTACTCCCGTTTTAATAAGGAAATCACGTCTTCTCATCAGGAAAAGTTATTTGAAATACACTTTGCAGAAAGCAAAAGGGTGAAGACTTCTGCCCCACCCTTTTGCTTCTTGCTACCCTACCTAACTATCAAGAAAAGTTACTGCTTAATCAGCTTCGAAGAGCTTATACGTCCATTTGATTCTATCAGAGATATCAGGTATACTCCCGGAGTGAGCGTTGAAAGATCAATTTGATGCACGCTTTCTGTGTTGACGCCCTGCATCAGTATTTCAGCACCTACAATGCTGTATACTTTAATGGTTCGCACATCGCTGTTCTCAGGTATGCGCACATTCACCATATCAACCGTCGGATTGGGATAGACTTCAAAGTCCAGTTTGCCTCTTACATTGTTGGTCGATACTTCGAAACCAGGAGGAAGCACTCCGATAGGTTGACCACTCGTACCGCCTGTATAGGACGCAAACGAACTGGAATAGCTAAAATCGTAGGTTAAAAGGTCAGGATCAAATGATGGCTGGCTGTTTGGAATGTTGTCATTAAAGAAATCTGT
>JBGTLS010000586.1:0-10051 GCA_041744015.1 Cryomorpha sp.
GAAAATGATACCATTGCGGCACATCTCTATAAATTGCTGATTTACGAAAAGGGCGATTTTTTCCTGTCCCACAAGGATTCGGAAAAAGAAAAGGGTATGTTTGGAACGCTCATCATCAACCTGCCATCGAAACATACCGGCGGAGCGCTTGAGATAAGTTTTGATGACACCCGGGTGGTAGCCGATTTTGCGGAAGCAAATGCCCACCACGCCATAAAATACGCTGCATTCTATGCAGATTGCGACCACGAAGTTCGGCCCGTTACGTCCGGATATCGCGTCAGTCTTGTCTACAACCTCATACAGCGCAAAGCGGGAAACCGCATCGAACTCCAGTCGCTGCAAAGCCAGGCACAGCAAATGGCAACCCTATTTTCAGAAAATGAAACCGATAAAGATTCACGCCCAGGAATCATTCTACTCGGACACCAGTACACCCCCGAAAACTTCTCAAAAGATGCCCTCAAACTCAACGACCGCGTAAAAGCTGAAGTAATCATTCAGGCTGCACAACTGGCAGGCCATTATGCCAAAATGTGTTTGGTGACTTCTTATGTGATGGGCCTGCCTGAATACGAAGGATACCAGTACGCCAATGATGAAAATGCAGAAATGGCCGAGGTGTATGACGAGAGCCTGAGCATCGAGCACTGGGCAACCGAGCGCGGAACGAGCGAGCTCACGGGCACCGCTGGAAGCGGACATTCGCCCGTAAAAGACCACCTGCCCGGTTTTGACAATGTATCCTTTGAAGAAGACGAATTGATCAGATCCTTCTCCTTAAATGAAGGTGATCCGCAGGAAAAAGAAAATACCGGATATATGGGCAATTACGGCCCGGAACTCATGTACTGGTATCATTACGGAGCGGTGATGGTATGGACGCCTCAGCAAAATGCCGAAATCCTGCTTTCGCAAAATGCGGAAACTCAGTTGGAATGGATTGCCCACTTTGCTGAAGTAATGGAGATTTCTTATGAAGAACTTGAAGCTGTCGAGTACATCCTTTCCTCCGATTTAAAGGATGCAAGTAAATCTGCTAATTTCAATGCGGTTATTAACTGGCTCATCGCCCGAAAAAGCCAGCACTTTTTATTGGAGATAAGTCGGGAAAGACTACAATTATTTTTTGAGCGTATTGATGCAGCGCACTGGACCTTGCTTTTCAAAGACGCGCCGGCAAGTTTTACCAAAAAAGTTTTTGATCAGGTCACATATCATTTGACGCTGCCTGTTTTAGAAAAAACGATCGGACTTATTAAAACCTTCTTAGAAGAAAAAATTGTAAAACGTTTTTCCCGGATTCAATTGGCTGAATTGCCTGATTATTTAAAAACCATAGCCCATACAGGACTTCAAAATATCGGGAAAGAAGCCCTGGAAGATCTTTTTTGGATAGCAGCTCATGTACCCACAACGCCAGACTGGAATGAAGCTGTCGCCAAAAATCTTACCACATCCATGCAGCGGAAATATGCCATCAAAGTGCTTATCCCACAACTGCTGGCCGTGAAAACATCTTCAGATCTCCCCGATATACTGCGTGGCATTTGCCGGAATTACATGCAGGATTTGGTAAACAACCAACCCCAACCCCCAGCCGATTGGTCCCGACCCATACCCGACTCATTGATCCATACCACCCAATGGAAAATCCTAAAGGCATTCATGGCCTCTCCGGAGGAACGCGTTTTTGAGTTCCGTAAGAATCAACACGAACGCAAAGCACTTGAATATGCCATAAAAGGAGCTGATGTCGATCTAACGTGTCAAACCATCCGCACCGGATCACCCCATACCCTGCGCATCATGAAGACCCAAAGCGCATACCTGCATGCCTTAAAGGAATGGGAGAAAGATGTGAAGGTGCTGGGTAGGTTGGAAAAGAAGGGAAAGGTTTGAGAAAGTGAGGATGTTCGAAACCGTTTTTTAGTATTTATTCAGACACGTGTCACAATATATCCTTTCACCGACAATGAGAATAAAGTCTAGCAAGTTCATGTGCGCTTTTGCAAATAGGGTGATCAGGCCTATATTTAATGACTCAAACCTTTAATGATCATTTAGATAAAATCATCTTTTTATAATCATACTTTTCATAATCCTTTCTCCGCTCCTGCTTCAATTTCACAATTTCATTTTTCACCTGGACACGATACCAATATTCGGGATTTGTATGAGAAAATGCACTGATTTTCAACACCACTTCGGGATTTAATTTTCGCTGTCCGGACAAATACTTATGAAGATTGCTATCCTTCATTTCAAAGTAGGCAGCCAAATCTTTTTTAGTGATGCTTAATGCTTCAAGATACATTTTCACAAAATCCAAAATCTGAAGCACTTCACTTTCTTTTAAATCATCATTTTCGATATAGTCTTCCAATTTATATTGAATAGCAAGAAGTTTATTTTTTATTTTTTGCGCTTCGGTTTGCTGGTTGGAATGACTTTTAATGAAAGATTTAACCTTCTCTGATTTCTGATCATTCCACAAGTCTTTCGGTGATACCTCTTTATTTTTCATCTTTTCCATAAGTTAAATATTCGTTGATTAGTTTTTCACTGCCTTCCGGCAAAATAATCATCGTTGTTGTGCCCTCAAGCCTTACAGCGTAATAATGCGCACTATAAACTGCCATCAATTTTATCTCGTTCTCTTCATTTTCTTCCCGCACATCAAATGCCAAATAACCTTCTTTGCCCTGGATAAAACTTTGCCTGCAAGCAAATGCAATTAAACAACCTGCAATGCGATCATATTTTTTATTTTTTCCTTTATTATGCGGAGCAACCTCAACAAATGCCATATATACTTCAAACTTGTTCCTGGAATTTATGATCAAACATCCTTCTATAATTTCCTGCGCATTTTCCGTAGTTAAAATATATGTTTCGCAATCCTTATTTCTGGAATGTTTGTTGAAATTAAACCTCCAACCATCGTTTATGGAAGGAAGTTTCCCTTTATCCTTCGTCACCAAAGAAATATTGGCTTTCACATCAGACTGACTTTTAATCTCAATGATCCTGACTTTCATCCGAACAAATTCAGTAATTCAAAGATAGTAAAATTATACAAAACGTATAATCATGAGATAGTACTTTGGTCGGATAAAACTCCAGGGGATCCCCAGCCACGCCGTGGCACTAAATGTCGCTTGAGATTACAAATCGATTCGTGCATTGACTGCGTCAAGCTCCGCTCCGCTCCGGTTCATGGCTCAAAAAGGCCTTCTTGCCATCAACCAATATCCCCCATCCCCCCAAACAAGCCTCCAATCATGCACATCAAACACACCCTACACCACTTGCACTTTTTTTACTCCTGATTTTGATTTACTTTGCTTCACATTAAGCGCGGTGCCAAATAATGTAATTGCTTTAGGGGTAAAGCGAAAAGCCTTACCGGTAATGTTGTTTTAAAATTGATTGAACGTGAAGAACAGAGTATTACGAATCCGCGCCGTCGGGTGGTTCATGGCCTCCGTGCTTATGTGTCATGCCAGCTACGGGATGATGACAGACAGCAATTCCACTAAGCTTTCAGGATATGGTTTTATCGAAAACCGTGGACAGGTGGAGAGATCGGAGACTTTTTCCGAAAGGGTGCTATACTACTTTCAGACCGAACAATTTGCCATGTACTTTACAGAAAATGGATTGAGCTACTGCTACCTCAAAGCCACGCCAAAGGAGGATGCCACACCCCAGCCTTCTGCTGATCAACGCAAGCACCCGGGTGGGGAGGCCAAAACGGCAATGACCTGGGAGAGGGCATGGATAGATGTGGAACTCGTGGGGAAGAATCGAAATGCACTTTTATACGGCCGCGAACAGCGCAGCGACCTTCTTCATTTCTATACTGCGGGTGTCACCGACATCAGACATTATGACGAACTCGTCTTTGAAGATGTGTATCCGGGAATCGACTGGATCATTAAGCTCAATGGCGACCAGCTCAAGCATGATTTTCTGGTGGATGCTGGGGCCGATCCTACACAAATTCAAATGCGCTTTAGCGGAGCCGATACCATCACCCTGGAGAGCGGTGGCTACAAGGCCAGTTGTGCATTGGGCGCAGTGACTGAAAATGCCCCTGTAGGATTTCAGGGTGGTGAAAAGGTAGCAGTAGATTTTACCCTCTGTGGCGATACCCTCGGCTTTCTCATAGGGGCATACGATGACGATCAGGCTTTGCTCATAGATCCCGAAATCACCTGGTCAACTTATTTTGGCGGACCCATCAATGACGCCCCTTACGCCGTGGTGGTAGATACCGATGGCAATGTGTACATGGCGGGCAGAACTTCATCGCCTTCAAACATTGCCTTCAATGGCCACCAGAACACGATGAACAACAACCAGGAAGCATATTCAGATGCCATGCTCATAAAGTTCAACAGTGAGGGCGACCGCCTATGGTCCACCTATTACGGAGGCACCCACGACGACGAAGGCCATGCAGTGGCAGTGGATGCTGAAGGCAACGTATATATGGCCGGCCGCACGCAATCAAATTTTGGAGGCATCAGCACCACAGGCGCGCACCAGGTGAGCATGGGCGGCTTTTATGATGCCTTCCTTGTGAAGTTCGACAGCAATGGTACCAGGCTCTGGGGAACCTATTTCGGGGGAAATGGCCGCGATGAAGCCTATGGCTGCGCAGTGGACAGTGAAAACAATGTGTACATAAGCGGACACACCGACTCATTCAACAACATTTCACAAGCGGGGCACCAAATGACTTTGAGCGGAGAGGCATGGAAGGGCTTCCTAGCCAAATTTTCACCGGATGGAATCCGAATTTGGGGCACCTACTACGGTCAGAGCCCAAATGACTCCCCAGGATCCGGCTGTGCTGTGGATACCGACAACAATGTATTCCTGTCCGGACATACCTATTCATCCGAGGGCATCGCTTTCAACGGATATCAGAATACCATCTCATCTTTTTACGCGGACGCCTATCTGGTTAAGTTTTCGTCCACAGGCACCCGGCTGTGGGGCACCTATTTTGGCGGAAGCCTGGAAGAATACGCCACTGGCTGCGCCACCGATTTGCAAGGCAATGTGTTTATGACGGGAATAACTTCCTCAACCAATGGCATTGCGCACAACGCGCACCAAAACACCTTCGGAGGGCCGCTTGGCTCAGAATACAATGGTGACGCTTTTCTGGTAAAATTTGATTCTGATGGAAACAGGGACTGGTCTACTTACTATGGAGGCATTCAGGAAGATGAGGGCCTAACATGCAGCACCGACGATGCGGGTTATGTATACCTGGCAGGCACCACCAAGTCGCCCGACAACATGGCGAGCTCAGGTGCCCTGATGGAAAATCACGGCAATCCCGGCCCGGGCATCAACGACCGGGATGTTTTCCTGGCCCGATTTAGCCCCACAGGCGAACGCCAATGGGGCACCTACTTTGGCACAGCCAATGACGAGTATGGTGGCTACTGCCATGCCGGTGCGGGTGGAGTGGTGTACCTGGCGCTGCGCTCCAACTCTGCCTCGGGCCTGGCCGTTGACGGCTTCCAAAACACCGGAGCAGGCCAGAGTGATGCTGTACTTGCGAAATTAAACGGGTGCGGAAGCTTTTCCTCTACCTCATTGGTATCGTGCGGGCCTTACACGTGGCCGCTCAGCGGCGAGACTTACGATGTTTCCGGGCTTTATTATACAGTGCTGTCATCAGGTGCCGGCTGCGATTCCACCATCGCCCTGCAGCTCGATATAGCGGCCGCCAGTGGCAGCACGGTGCACGCATCCGCATGTGAGAGCTATACCTGGGCCGAAAATGAGGCGACCTATACCAGCTCCGGCCTGTACGTGGTTACTTACACCAATGCCGCCGGATGCGACTCGACCGTCACTTTACAGCTCGACATCCTGGAACCCAGCATTGCAGCTCTCCAGGCAAGCGCCTGCGACAGCTTCTTCTGGCACCAGACCAATACCACATACACGGCATCCGGAATTTACGAAGACCTCGTGCTCAACCAGGCTGGCTGTGATTCGCTCATCAGCCTGCAGCTCACCATTACATCATCTACCACCTCGACTCAAAGTGCCGAAGCCTGCACCTCATACTTTTGGGAAGTAGCGGGTGCCAGCCATACCATATCCGGATCATATACCCACATCTTGACCAACGCGGACGGATGCGACAGCACCATCACCCTCCAGCTGCAGATCAATGAAGCAGATCACATCAGCCAATCCCTTATCGTGTGCGACAGCCTGTATTGGGACAGCTCCGCACAGTGGCTTTATGCTTCCGGTAACTACAGCAGCCCATTTGTAAACCAGGCCGGTTGCGACTCCATCCTGACCCTTCAACTTACGGTAAATGAGTCGACCTATATCGAGAGCAGCGCTTCCGTGTGTACTTCTTACTTTTGGGCCCTTTCGGGAAATGAATATAGCCAGTCGGGCCTCTATGAAGCCGAAACTGTAAACGAAGCCGGCTGTCCCGGATACGCATTACTCGACCTCGAAATTCTGGACACCTACAGCGTTTACGAAGAAGCCTCCGCCTGCGACACCTATTTCTGGGGAGTCACCGGCGATTCGTACAGTCAGTCCGGTCTCTATTCAGCAACCCTCCAGGCCTTCAATGGCTGTGACAGTACCCTGAGTATCCTCCTTTCCATCGCCAACACGGATTACATCACCGAAACCATCACCGATTGCCGTCCCTATGTGTGGCCCGTAAGCGGCGAAACCTATACGGAAAGTGGCACGTATATCGCGCAATTCATCAATGAGGGGGCTTGCGACTCCGTACACCAACTGATGTACCTCTACGAGCCCATCGCCATTGTGCATCACCCTCAGGATGTGGTCGGGCTAAGGGGAGGCAGCGCAACCTTTATTGTTGAATCCGACGAAAGCACTGACACCTTCCAATGGCAAATGCTCGAAGAAGGAGAGTATGTCGACCTCCAGGAATCGGATCGCTACACTGGCACCACAAGTGCCAGCCTTCAGGTGGGTCCGCTCACCTGGTCAGATGGTGAGGCCGTATTCCGCTGTGTTGTATCACGCGGCCATTGCCACAGCAACACCTTCAGCGCCAATTTGCAGGTGGTGACAGCAGCGCCCCTGCTCTATCCAAATCCTTCTGATGGTCGGTTCACCCTCGCTGTGCCCGAAGCCTACCTCGACACCGAAGTGCGCATCTATGACGACCAGGGCAAGCTCATCATCATCCGCCTCCTGCCCGCCCTGCTCAACCCTTTCGACCTGCGAAGCCTCGCCCCGGGTGTGTACCAAATGACCCTCGCCGCCGAGGCCAGGCTGAGGTTTGTGATAGTAAAGTGAGGGGGAGTCCGTAGCACACTTATGCAGGATGTCACTTTAACCTGCATCCACTCGATTTAAGAAGGGCTATTTTGTCCGCTACGGTTTATTGCAGGTTTATTTGCCATAGCTATATAAAAAAATGACCCGGGAGCAGTTCTTATGGTATGCTTCTCAGGTTCTGTTAAAACTAAGTTAGCTCAAATAGCCAAATCTGCAAATATCCACCCACTCAAACATCTGCCATTCAAGGTTCATACTCCCCCGCATGAGGGTCACCCAACACTCAATTCTTAGAATTCGCCCTGGAATATATATCATTTCCAGCTCTATATAAAAAACATTCTGAACTGATGTTCAGTTTTCAACCTGATATATTCGTGTTTTATCAAAAAAACCTAAGCATACTACATTACATCTCTTTTTCATTTTCACGATAATCCGGGCGCTCAATATCCTGCCAAATAAAAACATGCCCTGTTTCCAATACCTGAATTTCGAAAGGTCGTTTTACATAAAATAAATTTGTGTCATCACTCGCGATTAAGAGTGCAACAATGGTGTGCAAACCTGAAATTGCAAGCAAAACAATCGCTGCTACTTTATGGATTTTAATTCTTATTAAAAATCGATTGATACTTAAAACCAGAACAAACCAAAACGCAAAGTATATAAGCAAATCAATAAAAAATTCTGCGAGGAATATCTGCAATGACATGGATGTATGCCACCCCGGACAAACAAATGGTAAAGGAAACCCTTTCATCATCGTATCGGGTGCATCTTCCGGAAAAACATACCACCATTTTGTGAATACAGTCATTGAAATCACTGTGAGTGGGATGATCAGTTTCCAGATTAGATTTTTCAAAAGATGACTTGAGATTACTTTGAACTATTTCGTGAACCACTTATTCCACCACAAATTCATATTCAAAAGGTTCAACCTTAAACGATCCGTATCCAAAAAGCATATGTACATCTCCCTTCATTGAATATGCACCCGGAGCCAGCGTGTCAAATTCAATTTCACCAAATGTGTTAACATTTCTGATCCGGGGGCGCATGGTGAGCGGTGTGCCGTCTTTGACGATTTCAGTTAGTTTGATTTGTCTGTGGCCGCTTGTTTGAATGATTTGGTCACTCAGCTGAATCCTTTTTGATTCTTCACGTTTGAATGATATGTCAGGCATTCTAAAACCACCACCGAAATCCATATGCATCGAAAGGTTCCACATCAATTCAGAGACCAGGAGATTTATATTTTGATTCAGGTATAAAAGAAGTTCCCTATCAATCTCCAATTCACGCAGTCCTATTTTAAACGTTTCAGCGTTTTCAATATCAATATGGTTTCTTATCCGAATTTTATAAATTTCGTCGAATATGGCATCATAATTAGCAAATAGTTCCGCTCCGTCATAGTCATGTTGATCTAATTCCAATAAGGAATCAATAACACTACTGAATCCAACAGCAAGACTTTCCAAATACTTAGCATCCTCGTAAGCTTCCCCGTATTTTTCCGGATTTTCATTGTAATGAGCCCTGATCATCATTTCAGAATGATCTCGGTGCCGTTCAATATGCGCCAAACTGTTCTGCAGACTGCTTGTTTTATATTCAAGTGTCGGATTTTCCTTTTCGGAACAGGAAATAATCAAAATGGCTACGGCTGGAATGAGTAGTCGCATATAATTTTTTTGATAAAACGGGATTCAATTGGTGAAAGTATTGAACTGATGAAACACTGGAATTTGTGAGTGATTTAATTCGTGTCTATTCGTGTACTCCGTGATTGAAAAGCACCAAACTGGACTAAAAAAATATTTACCACAGAGGGGCACCGATTAGCACAGATTCATCCCTGAATGCCGTCAGGAACTTGTGCAAAAATCTTCCCCTGTCCGGTCGGCTTGATTCGGGCATGCATTCATTTATTGTTAGCTGATAATGATCACAAACGTTCCTGGCCAATCCTTATCATACAATTGGCTGTCGAATTCAAAATAGATTATATTTGAAATATGAAAACATATGAGATTGATATATTAAATCCGAATGCAGTTAAGCTTCTTAAAGAACTGGCTGAGCTGAACCTTATTAGCCTGAAAGAGATTAAAAAAGGGGACTTTCTGAAATATGTCTCTAAACTTCGGGCAAATGCCGAAACCGTCGGTAATATTCCCACTCCGGAAGAAATCCAGAAAGAATTGGATATTGTAAGATCAGAGCGTTATGCCCGCAAAAAAGGTTAGGATAATAATCGATACAAACCTTTGGATCAGTTTCCTGATTTCTAACCAGTTTAAAAGTTTGGACACAACTATTCAATAGTTAAACGCATAATTAAAATTATACTTCTAGTCTTTAATGCAACGGACAGACATTCCACTTGAACGAACTACGGTTTTTATCAGTTGAGTATATGGGGGCATCCATAAATATCGGGAATTCTTTCCTATGACCGTACTACTCCAATAACTTCCACTGCCATTTGTTATATAACCATGGAAATTACCGCGATTACCCGCCGCAGGAAGTTTTAATTGTGAATGGAAGCCTGAATATGCGATGGTATAATTCCATGTGCCAATTTCCGCACTCCATTCTGCTTCAGTTGGAATTCTATATCCAGAAGGACAAGGATCATTAATTGGGTTGTAACTCTGCCAAAGGCCGGTATCTTGCGGTACTATCCAATCATAAGGTGTATCTGGCGATACAATAAATTTGCCAT
>JBGTLS010000587.1:0-8524 GCA_041744015.1 Cryomorpha sp.
TCTGTGCTACTTAAACCGATGGCTCTCCTTCGGTTGGTTTCGCTGGCTGTGAATTGGAAGTAGCCATTATTTTTCACCACATTGTATGACGATGCACCTGCATTCCAGGTATTGCCACCCTGGTTTTTGGCCAGACTGTTGTTTGATGCATTGATATTGGTGAGACTGGAATTTTTCCAAACCACATCCTCAATGGCCATATCGTTGCCTCCAGGTTCCACAGTACCTGCAATATAAAATTCGTATGCAGGATCTACTTTTCCGGATAGGATAATCACATTGGAATAGCGAAAACCGAAACACGCCGCTGAAATCGAACCCATCGTACATGATAGTATATCGCCATTGGAATAATTTAAAATACCAATAGTAACGCCAGTTCCAATTGCAGCACCATTCAAATACCAGCTATAAGAAACCCAACCGGGATTATCAGTGGGAGTTGCTGTAAAGGAAGCTGCAGATTGATGGCTGAGACTCATATTGGCCAGTTGCGACCCTGAACTTCTCAAAGATATATCGACTACGAGTTGTGGCGCTGGTATGATGACACTGGTGTATAAAATTGTGCTGTTTTTTAAATAGCGTATGGTGCCATTGTCATTCCAGATTTTAAGGGTATCACCATTTGCATACACACCAACATTACTTCTCAGATTTCCGGATTCTTTGATTTGAATAGTACCATTGGTATGGAGATGAAATGCAAACTGAATTGTGTTTGTATTGGTGCCATTATCTGATTGACTTAGCCCAAAAAAGCGCTCTGTATTGGTTTGGTTTATGATGGTTTGTGCCAACCCATTTATTTTGATAGGGTTGATACTCGAAGCGCCTGAATTCCAGCCGTTTCCCTGCGCTGTTTTCGTAACGGTGGATTCATTTACTGACGCTCCCGTGATGTTACTGAAATAAATCTCTTCATTTGTGTTAATACAACCATTTGCAACAATGTTCGGAGAAATTGTTAATGTACATTGACCATATGTGGAAACAGCGATCAAACTCAATAATACAATGACGGAGATTCTATTCATGTCGACAAAATGTTCGACTCCTGTATACAACCTTTATTGGTCAAATGTTACGAGCGTCTAAATTCTGTCGATGAAATATGGATTCTGAGCTATGAAGATTTTGCGTTTTGTCTTGTAATTCAATTCATGTTAATAATAAAAAAAACCGCTCCATCAAAGATGAAACGGTTTACTTTGCGCGATTTAACACCAGTCAACCTATCGCTGCACGATTGGTTCACGCAAAGTTTCGAGCAGCGCCCCAACTTCATTGATGAGTTCTGTGGATAATCCGTTTTGGGTAGCTCCAACAACTACCGCCCCGATAAAATCATCTAAGGCCTGATCATCTGCCGTTTGCGCCATACGCGAATTGATCCCGGGATCATGAGCGGCAACCATATCAAGACCATTGTAGGTGTAATTCTCTGCGCCTGTCGCTACAGCCAAAAAGTCCGTGAGACTTGAGCTAAGCATCGCAAATCCTGTTAAGTCGCCAACTCCGACTTCAGTAAGTAGCACTTCAAAATACGGTTGAAGAGAAGGGGTTCCGGCTATGACGAAAATGGTACTATCCACAACGGATCTGAGTCCGAGTCTTCCCTGTTCTATAGTCATTCCGGGACTATTTGGGTCACTTACCAACGTTTCTCCACCCAGTTTCTCGTAGAGTGTAGGTTGCGGCGTCGGTTCCATCATTACATTCTCATCGTCATTATTACACGCACCAAGTGCGAGAGTTATCCCTGCAAAAGCTACTACTACTGCGTTTTTCATGGTTTTTTATATAGATTTTTAGTAAGCATACGATTATTTGAACATACCCATCATTTTCCCCAGGAGGGAATTGTCGTCCTGTCCTACAGGACATCCGCTCGCTGCTATTTCAGTTGAAGGCGTATACAGCTGTGCCTGAAAATTTCCGGCCCTTTGAAATTCTTCAAACACCAAAGCGGGTTGCTGTTCCAGGGGATCAAAGGAGTATATGAGAATTCCATCCGGCACATTAACATATGCATAGTCCACGCCGTGAATGGATTGTATTACGCTCCGGGCGTGATTGGCTGTAATAGAGTCTACGGGCGATGTAAAGTCTATCCGGCTTAATTGCAAGTTTTTCCCGGTTGGCAAACTTTTCTTACCTGTTACATCGATCAAATGAATGGCTAAAACAGCGATACCTAAAAAAAAGATTGCCAAAATGGACATTCCAAAAATCTTCAATAAACTTTTCATGCGCGATCATTTGGAAATACTTACGCTATGAAACATTACCTGGATTTTAGATTGGTGAATTTTTTATAATCGATTTTATTTAAATTAATAAGAATTTTATCGGGACCTTAAAGGCGCTATTATAATTGACTGTATAATTGGTCTGCGCCAAAAACGACGGTCAAAAGATTCTTTAATCAGCATTTTTGATGAATTTTGTGGGTTCTGGAGAGATGCTGTTCGTTATGTAGAATGGTGTACGAAAAACTTTCATCTCTAACCCAAATTAAGTTTGTGACAAGAAATGTTGAAAATATGTTGATAATTTAATTTATTTTCTACCTTCATCCGCTGATTGTATTCGACCGATAACTTTAACCACCTTTACATTATGCGAAGATGTTTGCACGTAAAAGCGATTTGTTTTCTCACAGTCAGCCTGCTGTGGATAAATTGTCAGGCCCAGGATTCTATTCAGTATCGTTTGACCAATCATGATATTGAGCTCTTCATACTGACTTATGTGAATTTGACCACCGAATTAAAAGCTATAGGTCAAAAATATAAGGGAAGTGATATTCCGGGAGCAGTTGGTAAGTCTTATGAAGAATCAGTGGCGCTCTTCGTAAAATACGGTTGGTCTGAAGATTTCAAGCAAAAGCTGAATGCCATTAACAATGCCTTTACATATGCCACCCTGGAAATACAAATTGGCGGAAGCCCTCAAATGTTGCAGGCTTCTCTGGATGATTTATTACCTCAGTATAAACAGTCAACCAACGATTCAGATATTGAATTGGTAAAGTCCTACTATGAGGAATTAAATGCATTGATTGGGGGTGAATGATTTTCGAATCTTTTGTTTAGTCTGTGCATAGACAGAAAACAAAAACATCAATTTTCGGCTCTCGTCGCACGCACCTTCATATCCCATTCATTTACCAGGTATCAAGCGAATACCCACTTCTATGTACTTATGTGCGTTTGGCTTCAGGTTTTCGGAATGTGCATGTGTTGCTGAATTTCTGAGTTAAATGTCCTACCTTCCGTAGCTGATAACCAATCGCACTCATGAAAAAATTTGCGCTATTCACTTTTATTTTCCTGACTCATTCAGGTTTATTCGCACAGAAACTTTCGGAAACCCATTTCCGACAAAACGGCGAAGTAGTACTTGGATCTCTCAAGTCAGACATACACGACAAAGAATATTTTTCTAAACTCGTTTCCCTCGATCACAAACACCATCACGACTCCGTCTTCTACTATGTGATGAGTCCCGAGATGGAAGCGTTTAATTCTTTAGAAATTCCCTATGCGTTATTGGATCATCCCAATGAGGGATTCGTTCCGGTAATGATAGATGTGGATGAATGGAACATTCAAAAATCGACGGATTGCGGGATAAATCTGACTGCCTATCCGACCTATGGTTTATACGAGCAAATGATGACCGATTTTGCCAATGATTTTCCCGAAATATGTCGTTTGGTAGAATTGGGGACCTTGTCAAGTGGTCGCAAAATCCTCGCAGTAAAAATAACGGCGAATCCTGATTCGGTTGAGGCAGAACCCCGTTTTCTCTATACATCGACTATGCATGGAGATGAAACGGCAGGTTATATTTTGTCTCTGCGTCTGATCAGGGAAATACTATGCGGTTATGAAACTGATGCGCGCATTCAACATCTCGTAAACAATGTCGAAATTTGGATTAATCCCCTGGCAAATCCAAACGGTACCTATCATGGAGGCAATCATACGGTTGCCAATGCGAGAAGAGGAAATTCCTCAAATATTGATTTGAACCGCAATTTTCCAGATCCTCAGTACGGCCCCAATCCATTCGGTGTGCCTCATCAGCAAGAGACTGTCATTTTTATGGATTTTGCAGAGAATTTCAGAATGGATTTGTCCAGCAATATGCATGGGGGAATAGAATTGATCAACTATCCATGGGACACTTATCCTCAGCATCATGCAGATCACGATTGGTGGGTACATATTTGCCGCGAATATGCCGATACAGCTCAGGCCAATTCAGCTTCCGGATATTTCGATGCCCGGGACAATGGGATCACCAATGGCTACGCCTGGTACCCCGTCGCTGGTGGCAGACAGGATTTTGTGACTTATTTTAAACGCGGCAGAGAATCCACGCTTGAATTGACCAACATCAAACTCATGCCCGTTTCTCAATTTGAATCCCGATGGCAGTACAATAGAAATTCACTTTATAATTACATGGAGCAAGCCCTTTATGGGTTGCATGGATTGGTTTCAGATGCCCTTACGGGAAATTCAGTCGTCGCTGAGGCGCATATTTCCGGGCATGATATCGACAATTCATCAGTCTTTAGTCGGCTGCCAAAAGGCGATTACCACAGATATCTCAAAGGTGATACCTATCAGGTCACTTTTACTTCTTCGGGTTATATTTCTCAAACTCACACCGTCATTATTACCGACAATGAATCAACGATGCTGAATGTTCAATTGGTTCCTGAAAATTTTTGTGATGTTGTGGGTGGCGTGCTTACCGCTATTTCACCATTGAATAGTATTTGCGTGGGCGATGGTAGTCCAAAATTGATAGAAGTTGCTGTGAGTGGAAATATCGGGTTGAGCCGGTTCGGGTTGGTGAAATTGAATAACGATGTCGTGGCTACCAACACCACTGGAATTTTTAATATGGAGAATTTTCCCGGTGGGACTTACCGCATCGCCCATATGTCATATGATCAAAGTGTGAATCTGGTAGGTATTACGAATGCAAATCAACTGAACGGTTGTTATCATTTGTCAAATCTGCTGCAAGTAAATACATCCGAAGTAGACGGCGGAACTATATCAACGTCGGACGACACCTCTGTTTGCAATGGTAACGGAACTCCCTCCCAAATTGAATTTCAGCAAACTGGCGCATTTGGTCCCAACCAAAAATGGGTTGTGCTTTACAATGATTTATCAGCTTGGATCATAGCACAAAATAGCCCAATAATAGATTTTGATCAGTTTGAACCGGGATTTTACAAAGTCGTACATGCATCTTTCGGGAATGGTGTGAACCTGCAAAACATTGACCCTCAGAATCCCTTAGGATGTATTAATGCTTCAAATCCTATTGTGGTTAATGTATTAAATTGCGGAGGCAAGAATGATCAGTGGACTGCACCTACGAACTTTTTGTCCATTGCTGAAGATAAATCAATCGGGATGGAGATATACCCCAACCCTGCAAATGAGCTGGTTCAGATTCGTATAGTCAATCAGGCTTCCGGGTTATTTATGCTTTCAGTGTTCGATCTTCAGGGTCGGCTTATGGAAAATATATTTAAAAGAGAAGTTGAAGAAAATGAGAATATCTCTGTTCCATTTCAAACCGGGTTGCTTTCACCCGGTGTATATATTGTCGGAGTTTCTCAGAATCAGGTAAATGTATATCGTAAGATTGTCGTTTATCGATAATGAGTTTTTAATTCCTGTTCAAATCAGTGGTTTGATTTTTCTTTTGCTCCTGCAATCTTTCGACAAATAACGGTCCGACGGCAACTTTGATTTTCTTTCGAGAAATGCGAGCTTCAACCAGGGTTTTTTCACCAACGTATTCTCCATCTATTTGAAAGGCGACCGGGGTATTGCAGCGGATTATTGCCTCATTAGTGGCAATTACTTCCACGACCTCCGGATTGGCTACAGATTGGTCATTCAGGGTCTTAAAAATCTCAACAATGCTGAGATTTTTAAAAATGATGAGTTCAAAAATATCGTCGTCCAATTTTCCCACCGGATTGATATTTGCACCAGTGCCAAATTTATTGGCATTGGCAATGGCCAGGAGGACAGCGGTATGATGAAACACTTTTCCATTGCATTCAATTTCAAATTCGAACGGATAATTTGTTTTGATAAGGGTAGGGATGGTTTGCAAAGCATATCCGAG
Source organism: Cryomorpha sp. (assembly GCA_041744015.1). Classification (GTDB taxonomy): domain Bacteria; phylum Bacteroidota; class Bacteroidia; order Flavobacteriales_D; family Cryomorphaceae; genus JBBQZU01. Next base: position 6,175 of record JBGTLS010000587.1, read on the forward strand.
CTTGCCTCTGATTTCAGAATTTTCGTAATTTCTGATTAGTTCTGCATTGATTCCCAGATCGGCAATGTGGATACAAATGTGATTTCCTATATTTATGATGTTCAAATCAATCAGTTTGTCCCCCAACGCAGTTTTTATCTGATCATTTAGTGTTGCAGGTAATTCCAGATTTAAAGCCAGGCCATTTGCGCTGCCGGCAGGAATAATGCCTAAAGGGATTTCAAAATTTTGCAAAAGAGCTGCTACCAGCTGTATGGTGCCATCCCCACCTGCCACGATAACTCTTTGCGGATTCGTTCTGGTAATAATTTCCTCAATTAATTGCAGGTCATTTTTGCCTGTGGTTTGAAACACCTCACAAGTATATTTCAGATTTTGTATTTCCGTAGCTACATTGCTGTATAATTCATCTTTGTTTGTTCCACCCGAGATGGGATTGCCTATTATCAAAATGTGTTTTTGGCGCGTCATGTGTTTATTTGAAAGTAAATTTAATTGTAGCACATGGAATGCCGTATTATGTGTTCAAAAAAAATAATATGAAACTTGATCTAAAACTATATCGGGGATATGTCAATGATGGACATCTTGTTGTTTTTGGCCATGTTTTTAAATCATGGGCGCCGGACAAATACCGCCTTGACAGACGCGGTGTCAGACATGCTTTTTCAATCATTCATATGTTTCGGATAAAGCCGATGCGAAACGTACAGGTAATTCTTCGGGTAGGCAGGCTCGAAGTATCTACGCGAACATTTGATGATGGATATTTTCGATTTGACATCCCCTTTCATGAACCTTTACCTTCCGGATGGCACGAATATACTGTAACATGTCAATTAAAAGATATGGGCATTATAGAACGGGGGGAGTTTCTAAAGCCCTTTAAAAGTAACGTTGCAATCATTTCGGACATAGACGATACTTTTTTGATTTCTTACAGCAACCGGATATTTAAAAAGTTATTTGTAATGCTCTTACATAATATCAATAAACGCAAAATTTTTGAGGATGTGGTCCTACATTATCAAATGTTGAGTATGGGCGGTCAATCAGAAGACGGTTCGTTTAATTCGTTTTTTTATGTCTCGAGTAGCGAATGGAATTTATATGGTTTTATAAATGATTTTGCATCTATTCATAAGTTGCCTAAAGCGGTAATAAAGCTTAAATCTATCAAGTCGGGAATACGCGACTTTCTATCGACAGGACGTGGTGATCACGAGCATAAGTTCCATAAAATAAAAGATATTATTTCATTTTATCCGGATCTGAAATATGTATTACTCGGGGATGACTCACAACATGATCCGAAAATTTACGAGAGAATAATTAAAATATTTCCAGGTAGTGTGAAGGCTGTTTATATCAGGCAAACCGGAAAAACTGAGAAAACAAAGGTCATCGAAATCATGACAAATTTGGAAAGTTTGGGCGTGTCCACATGTTATTTCACAGGAAGTGATAAGGCCATTAGCCACTCAGAAAAGATCGGAATTATCTAATTCATATTACTTCCTGAATACTTATTTTCTTCCCGTTAAAGGAAATCTCATCTCCCGCACCTTGTGATTGTAAGACCTTTCCAATTGGAGACACCATAGAAACACAGAACCATTCATTTCCTTCTATCAGAACTTTTCCAATTCCCACGGCAAAGAAATAATTGCCATTAGAGGTGATAGCGATACTTCCAAACTGAATTGTATCATGCCTGTCCCGGATATCAATCATGTCAAGTTCATTTTTCTGAGTTATTAATTGAGCAAGGTGTTTTTTCTGATTGTCCAGCTCAATATGCATCATTGCTCTGCCTGTTTCATGTTTATCACCAGCACTGTTTTTCGTTTCGCTATCCCGGGATGGCGTCATTGACTCAATTTCGTTTTGAATATTTTGAATTTTTTCGAGATACTTTTGTTGCAGATTGTGCAGGAGCGTACGTTTTAATTGGTTACCTGTCATAGTTCATCGCAATAAGTTTAATTTGATCGGATTCTTCTGTGATTATATCAGAAGGAGATAAAATTAAAAAGCCACCGGACAGGTGGCTTCTCTATAATTCTCAATAGTGAATTAATGAGACGAAATAGATTTCACTCTTTTTTTAAATGCTTCATTCGTTTGATATGCCTTAAGCAAATTTTGATATTCTTCCATTGACAGGCCTTCATCTTCAATTGCCTGCATTATTTTAGGTTGCGTTTCCAATTGAATGCGCTGCATTTCCTCGTTGGCCCTGGCTAGTTTTAGCGCTTCCTGCTCAGTAAGTTTACTTCCATTTTGTACCGATTCTCTTTGTCGGGTTGTCAGGACAGTGATATCCTGCATGGTCATTCCTTCAGTTTTC